>CABHOJ010000144.1 GCA_902168195.1 uncultured Methylotenera sp. | reverse complement strand
GGGCCAGGAACTCGGTGGCGCTGAGTGAGGTAAGGCCCCCACTGACGGCCGTACCGGCCGGTGCGGCAAAGAAGAGATCGACGGCAAATACCGTCAGGCCGATCGAACCGAAGGGCACCAGGCCGGGCTCGATCTGTTTGCCGGACAGTTTCTCGCACAGTAGAGAACCGACCCCGATGCCGACCGAGAACAAGGCAAGCAGCAAGGTCACGACGCTTTCGTTGCCGCCGAGATTGTTTTTGGCAAAGGACGGGAATTGCGACAGGAACATCGCGCCGTAGAACCAGAACCACGAAATGCCGAGGATGGACAGGAACACGGACCGGTTCTGCTTGGCCGACTTCAGGTTGCGCCAGGTTTCGGTAAGCGGGTTCCAGTTGATGTGCAGCCCCGGCACCGGCGGCGGCGCAATCGGCACGCCGCGGCTGGCGAGATAGCCCAGCACCGCGATCAGGAAGCAGGTGGCGGAAGCGAAATGGCGGCCGTTTTCGCCGAGGCCGATCAGGGTGCCGCCGAGAATGGTGCCGAACAGGATGGCGAGGAAGGTGCCCGATTCGATCAGCGCGTTGCCGCCGATGAGTTCGTCTTCCTGCAGGTGCTGCGGCAGTATCGAATACTTGACCGGCCCGAACAGCGTCGAGTGCATGCCCATCAGGAACAGTGCCGTCAGCAGCAGCGGCAGATTGGGCAGCCAGAAGCCGATGGCGGCGATGATCATGATGCCGACCTCGAGCGTCTTGACCAGGCGGATCAGGCGCGACTTTTCGTACTTGTCTGCAAGCTGCCCGGCCGTGGCGGAGAAGAGGAAGAAGGGCAGAATGAAAATGCCGGCGCAGGCATTCACCATCAAGGCCGGGTCGACGCTGCTCATGCGGGCGCCCTGGAAGGTGATCAGGATCACCATGGCGTTCTTCAGGACGTTGTCGTTGAAGGCGCCGAGAAACTGCGTAACGAAGAGCGGCAGGAAACGGCGCTCGCCGAGAAGCTTGAATTGGCCGGACATGTCGGGCTCCCTGTGATTGTTATATGTGACGGCGGCGCAACTGTACTATGTGAAAACCCGGACATGTCGCCGGCATATTCGAACATTTCCGCTCCAAATCCTGTTTCATCGCGCCTCCTTTGTTTCGATCATAAGATTAAACATATCGACGTATTGGATAAATAAAACGGGCGTCGGCCCGTTGCTGTTGCTCAGATTTCTTCTTCGATATAAGCGAGGACGCGCCCCAGCACTTCCTGCAAGTCGTCCTTTGCGATCCAGTAAAACACTTCCTTGCCTTCTTTGGATGAGGCCAGGACGCCGGCTTCGCGCAAGACCTTGAGATGATGGGAAACCGTCGGCCGCGACAGCGTCGAAACCTCAGCGAGCTGCGTGACATTGAGGCGCTCGCTGCGCTCGAAAGTCAGCAGGATGCGCTGGCGCTGCTCGTCACCCAAGGCGGTGAAGACCTTGGACACTTGCTTCCAGACGTCGGGGATTTCTTTGGCGTAATGCTGTTTCATGTCGATAACTATAAACACGTCGACATGAAAGTCAAGGAGGAAAAGAGCCAACAAAAAACTTCTTGCCCCATAAATTATGCGTATGTAATTGAATTTGACTGGAAAGTTCCTTGCACCAAAATTGACTTTTGTCAGCGTTTCGTTTACATTCTCGCGGCTTTTCGGTGCGGGACAAACGGCTTCAGCCCCGCCCCGGAGAATCAAGCAGAGGAGCGCATCGGCAGCAGAAACAGCATGACGGCGCCCGGTTTTAAGGGGGCGGAATTGATAAAAGTCATACTTCTGCAGTTGAGTCTGGTGGCAGTGGTGGCCGCAATTGCGGCAGGCTGGGTGGGCGCGCGAGGCGCGACATCGGCCCTGGTCGGCGGCTTCGCCTACATCCTGCCCAATCTCCTGTTCGTGCTGCGCATGGCACTTGTGCCTGGGCGAACCTCTGTCTTGACGTTTTTTGCGGGCGAGTTTTTCAAGATCGCCGGCACCATAGGAATACTGGTTGTCGCGGTGCGGTACTACGAGGTGCACTGGTTGTGCATGCTGGTCGGGCTGCTCGCGGCGCTCAAGGCGAATTTGTTTGCATTCTTGCTGAAAACTTGACATGTCCAACTTAACCGAAGCCGCTGCCAACGCAGCCGAACACGCCGAAGCTGCTGCAGCTCACGGCCCTTCCGCCGGTGAATATATTGTTCACCACCTTACGCACTTCAATACGACCGGTCATGCACAGACGTCCATCATCGATTTCTCGGTGATCAACGTCGATACCCTGGTCTGGTCGATCGCGACGGGTCTGCTGACCATCCTGATTCTTGCCCTTGCAACGCGCAGGGCCACCTCCGGCGTGCCGGGCCGCTTCCAGGGCTTCATTGAGTTGCTGGTTGAAATGGTTGCGGATCAGGCCAAGGGCATCATCCACTCCGAAGAGTCGCGCAAGTATGTCGCGCCGATGGCGCTGACGGTCTTTGTCTGGGTGTTCCTGATGAACGCCATGGACTTCTTCCCGGTCGACCTGATCCCGGCAATCTGGCAAGGCGTCAGCGGCGATCATCACGCGTATATGCGCGTTGTGCCGACCGCCGACCTTAACGCGACGCTGGGCATGTCTTTAGGCGTGCTGCTGCTGTGCCTGTACTACAACATCAAGATCAAGGGCGCCGGCGGCTGGATCCACGAACTCTTTACGGCGCCGTTCGGTAGTCATCCGGTGCTTTACCCCGTCAATTTCGCCATGCAGTTGATCGAATTCGCCGCCAAGACCATTTCCCATGGCATGCGACTGTTCGGCAACATGTACGCAGGCGAACTCGTCTTCATGCTGATCGCCCTGATGGGTGCAGCCTGGGGTGCTTCCGGTGCGACTGGCCCGTTGCTGTTCCTGGGACACGTGCTGGCTGGCTCGGTCTGGGCCATCTTCCACATCCTGATCGTCGTGCTGCAGGCCTTCATCTTCATGATGCTGGCACTGGTGTATATCGGCCAGGCGCACGAAGGTCACTAAGCAAGTTTGTCGTAAAACCCGTTTCGTTTTTAATCTCTACTTTCAATAAAGGAGTTGTTCATGGAACACGTTCTCGGTTACGTTGCTCTGGCTGCTGGCCTGATCATCGGTCTTGGCGCTATCGGTGCCTGTATTGGTATCGGCATCATGGGTTCCAAGTACCTCGAAGCTTCGGCTCGCCAGCCTGAGCTGATGAACGCCCTGCAAACCAAGATGTTCCTGCTGGCCGGTCTGATCGACGCCGCCTTCCTGATCGGTGTCGGTATCGCGATGATGTTCGCCTTCGCCAACCCGTTCGTCCTGAAGTAATCGCCCTTTAATCTCGCAACGCTTTAAGGAGCGATACCGTGAATTTGAACGCAACGCTGTTTGCCCAGCTGATTGTGTTCTTCATCTTGGCCTGGGTCACCATGCAGTTCGTGTGGCCCCCCATCGTGAAGGCACTCGATGAGCGTGCGCAAAAGATTGCCGACGGACTTGCGGCAGCAGACAAGGCGAAAACCGATCTGGCCCATGCCGAAAAGAAGGCGGTTGACGAGCTGAAGAAGGCCCGTGAATCCGCTGCTGAACTGCGCGTAGGCGCAGAAAAGCAAGGCACCCAGATCGTCGAGGAGGCGCGCGCGGAAGCTGCGCGCATCGTCGCCGCCGCTCGTGAAGCTGCCGAAGCCGAAGCCGGCGTCGCTGCCCAGCGTGCCCGTGAAGCCCTGCGTGAGCAGGTTGCTACGCTGGCCGTCGCTGGTGCAGAAAAGATTCTCCGCAAGGAAATCAACGCCCAGGCTCACGCCGATCTGCTGGCACAACTGAAGTCGGAGCTGTAATCCGCCATGGCCGAAAACCTTACCCTCGCCCGCCCCTACGCCGAAGCTGCATTCCAGCTGGCCAAGGGCGCGTCGGCTCTGCCGGCGTGGTCCCAGGTGCTTGGCAAGCTGGCCGCTGTCAGTGCAACTGCAGAAATGCAGAACTGCATCAGCGACCCGCGCCTTGCCCCTGATCAGCTGGCCAATCTGTTTGTCGGCGTGGCCGGCGACGGTCTGGCGGCCGAGCAGCAAAATTTTGTCCGTGTGCTGGTCGATAACGACCGTCTGCAAGTCCTCCCTGAAATTGCCGATCTGTTCGATGAGTTGAAAAACACTCACGAAGGCGTGCGCGAAGCGGTGGTCGAATCCGCCTTCCCGCTTGACGCTGCAGCTACTGCCGGCATCGTGGCCTATCTCGAAAAGAAGCTCGGCTGCAAGATTCAGGCGACTGTGGCCGTCGTTCCCGAAGTCATCGGCGGCGTCCGTATCGCCATCGGTGATGAAGTCATTGACGCCTCCGTGAGCGGCAAGCTTGCTGCCATGGCCATCGCGCTAAAGAACTAGGAGCAATTCCATGAACCTCAATCCCTCCGAGATCAGTGATCTGATCAAGAGCCGGATCCAGAACATGCAGCTGTCCGCCACGGCCAAGAACGAAGGCACCGTGGTTTCCGTGACAGACGGCATCACCCGCATCCACGGC
>CABHOJ010000143.1 GCA_902168195.1 uncultured Methylotenera sp. | reverse complement strand
ATTGCTATCCGATTGGCCGCGACAAGTTCATCAGGGGTTGTAGCGCCGCCGCCTCTACTAATTACTTTAAGACCATTCATGGTTCTCTCCTTCAATGGGATCTGCCGCATCATCACGATGGGGCTTGGATTGGTTAATCGAACGCGGTCAACAAATAGGGCAAGCTGACATTTATCAATCACGCCCTATACCGGACGGAAGCCGCTTTTGTTTCGGTTTATCCTGTTTCTCCGACTTGGGGTCTTTGATCATCTCTGCATCCTGGACGGCGGACTCCGTTACCCGGCGGGACTCACCTTCTATGTCATGGGCTATCGGAATCGAGGTGCCTCCTATCTGTTTGAGCCATTCGAGCAGCGGTGAATCATTCGGGACGCCTGCGCCTTGCTTTCCAGCATAAAACCCGGCTGCCTCTTTTGCTGCTTGCTCCAATACTTCCTTCGCAAGCATTTCGTTGCCACGTGCGATCGCACGCTGGTACATCTGGTCCAGTGCACGGAGCCGGAATGATTGATTAGCTATAGGAATAGATCCGATTTCATCAAGGAATTGTTGTCTGGTCGCATGAAATATCTCACTGTACTTCTTGCTCAAAGCTCTCCCAACAACGCTAGTAGGATCGTATATCTGGACTTGTGACCTAGGTAAATCAACTTCAAAATCCTCCTTAACAGCCTTCGCTACCTGAGTAGGGGTGTCGAAGCATGCCAGACGTTTGACGATATAGAGTTTCACGGTATCAGTTAGAGTAGCCATAGAATGAGATTGTTAATGCGTGGTTAACCCCAGGGCCCTGAGTCTTCTGGTGTATAAATGCTGGGTTTCTTGTAGGACCTGAATGAAACAATTCAATGCCTCCTGTTTTTCGATCGATTGATTTTGGGCAAATGCATTGATTTCCGGGCTACTGAGTAACTCCAATAGCTGCTGATTGTCCCATATGGCCGCCAACCAAAATTCGATTGTTTCAGCTTCGCTCATGCAATACCTCCCCCGGCCTTCAACGCTTCACTCAACATTGGCTTATCCCGTCTGTGGAGGCTCATTTAAGCGATCTCCTTGCGTGGACTCAGCACCTTGGGCCAATTGAAGTCGACCTTGAAGTCGATACATGCCTTGCGGTGCTCTTCTTCAGTCAATCCAGCAGCTTGATAAACGCGCGTCTTGTAGGCCGGGAAAGCTTCATCACGTCCTTGGGCAATACCTAGCTCCTTGCCCTTTGCCTCAATACCGCTGGAGGTCAGGTGCCAAGGCTTTACCTTGATCGGGCTGACTTTAGCAATCACCGCCTCTGCTGCCTGCTCACGCTGGCGCTTAATTACGCCAAGGACATAGGGGAACGTTTTTATCTTCGACTGCTGTGCGGCATTGGTGAATTCCTCGATCGTGGCGCCTGCATCAATGAGCTTTAGCAGCATTGGATTCGCCGGGTTAGCGTCCTGGATCCCGAGTTTCGTCAACGCAGCACACACAGGGCTGGCAGAAGTTGATTCCCGCCCATTGGAGTCTTGTGTGTTATTAACCTTTACAGAGGAATTTGGTGACTGTGACTGTGGAGGTGTTGCAATTGGGTTGAGTGTTGGGTTAACCGAATTAAAACCCGTGGGTTTCGATTGGCTTTCATCTTGGCTTGTATTCTTCTTTGGCCTTCCGCCCTTTTTGCCATTCTCGATTTGTGCGGTGTGGACCTTGATAGCCCGCAGATATTCCTCAAGCAGACGTTGCTGAAGCCAAGATTCGTTACTGATAACGAAGAAATCCGATATAACGGGCTTAATTCGTTTCTATGAAGATCTATCGACTCGGCAAATCCGCATTAATTGTCCTTCATCGTTCGGTAGGATCCCGCCGCGCATCCATGCAGCCATCAGCAATAAGATATAAGCCCCGTGTTCCTCGGTCGAAAGATGCGTAGTGTCGGCCAGGTAATCGGCGATGTAGAAAGGCATCCAGAGATCAGGCTTGCTCATGGATGTCCCCTAAGCATTTCTTGAAAGACTTCATTTTGAATCCGCGTTTTTGCCACAACTTTCAATCAGTGCGCGAATGTCCTCTGCGCGCCATGCTGATGCGCGCTCTCCTAGCTTGACCGGGGCAGGATATTTGCCAGCACGAATTCCCGAATACCAAGTCGACTTCCTAACTGGAAAAATCTTGAGAACTTCTGGGAGTCTCATTAAGCCTGTGGTTTTGTCCATTCCAAGTAGCTCCATTTGCGCTCAGTAGCGAGCAATGGGGCTCATCTTGCATAACTGAATTATCAATTGCAAAAAATCGTGCGAAGGTTATTGAAAACCTTCGAGAGGATTGTCAGAGCTGGAACCTTGGAAAGGTTATGATGGTATTGGGGGGGGAGTTATTTCTTCAGAACATAGTATAGAAGGAATGTCACTATCAAAATTCCGAGCCATTCGGTAAGCAGTATCGGCCAATCGATTCTCGCAATATCCATCATTAGATCATTGCACCGACCAGGTGTTGTGATCATATTGAAACCGCAAAATCTAGTAACGTAACTGTTTTGAAAAGTTAAGGGTGCGAAGAGCCAAGCGAGTATCACGAATGCCGCGCCAATTAGAAGTGCTAATTTTTCGCTAGGTAGGGACGAAAGCCCATCTGAAATTCGCGTGAACATATCCAGGTCCGAGTTTTTATTAATCATGAGAATCAGGGTAATCCCGTACAAACTCCAGTAATTTTTGTCTTATGTTGCCAATCTCATTCTGGTGACTAATCAGGATATTCAATTCCTTAGCAAAGTGGAACTGGTCAGCCTTGATCGGGCCGTTATATATCAGTATTGAGTGATTACAGCGGTGGCGTTTGCTTATTAATCGGAGCTTACGAAGATTGACTCTTGTAAGTCGGAACTCGAGTGGCTTGCAATAAACATTCAGCCAGTGCTTGTCGTCAAAAACAAACATATCAATCGACGATTTCCAAGCTTCATTTTTGAAGTATGGTCTTAAATCCCAACCACTATCCCAGAACATGCCGGCTATCTCATCTTGCCAAACTGGCGGAGGTGAAGGCGGTCTATCGATGGATGGCTGAGTCAAATAGCCAAGCGGATCATCAGCTTCGAAATCATCCAAGGGGATGAGATCAAGAAGTGGATTTTTTGATGGTTTATCCATGACCTAGGATAAGATTCTGTGACTGGAATGGCAATGGGAACTTGATTGCCTGGCAAGATGAAAAGGGGAAACTTCATGGAATCTAAATTATCTGAAGCTGTGCGGAAACTGATGCAAACAGAAGCCGGTCAGCAGATGCTCAAATTGCCAAAGGATAGGCAGGAGAAGCTTGTTGAGCTGGCTGCGATGAAACTGATTTTAGAGGTTAAGAAATCCAAAGGGTGATGAAGCTCTAGGCATCTGGCAGCTAATAAATCTTAACGCTTCAATTTTCTAAAGTCCCAGGGCGGAACAGGGTTTTGTTCCCTCCATAATCCTATCCGGTCGCGCTGTGCAATGTACTCTGCCTGGCCATACAGAGATCGATCCTCAACATCCTGCTCATTCTCATATTTTTTGTAGTGCCAAGCCATCCCCAGCTTAATTTGTTCAAGATTTACATCTTGGCTATCGCGGATTATCTTTCCTATGATGCGGCCATAGCGATCGCGCTTATTCCAATCTATGACTACGGTCTTGCCATACACCCGATTAGATAAAGCTTGCTTCGAAGCTTGGCCAAAAGCTTGTGATTTTTCAGGCGCATCGATACCAGCAAGTCTTATCTTGTGAGTACGAGATTCACTGTCTAGGACCGTGACGGTATCTCCATCTGCCACAGCAATTACTTTTCCATGGATATCCTGCCCAAAAGCGCTCGATGTAAATGCAAGAAGCATTAGTAAGGCGAAAAAAAGCTTATTCATGTCTTCCTATGACCAGGCTCAGTAAACGTTGGTAAACGCAACAGTGACACACGATGATGAATCCGCCAATGGACATCATTAGGATTTAACGTTAGCATTGGCTGTACGTTCGTACAGTAAATGCTATGCCTACTCTTCCCCTCGATAATCTGACTGAATTATCTACGCTGCCCCTACCTGTCTTTGATATCAAAGTATCGGCGGGCCAATCGCGCTTCCCATCCCCAGCCCAGGATTATGAAATCGCTGAGCTAGATCTTAACAAATACCTAATCACCAATCCGCCGGCGACCTTCCTCAGCCGAGTTACAGGGGACTCCATGACGGGAATAGGCATATTCCCTGGATCCATACTGATAGTGAACAAGGCGATCAAGCCGAAATCCTCTAGCATCGTAGTGGCCCTGGTCGACGGGGAGCTGATGGTCAAGCGTTTGTATAAGCGTGCCGGCGTGGTAAAGCTGTTATCAGAGAATCCCTCCTATCCTCCGATCACGTTTACGGAAGGTCAGGAGCTTGTAGTATGGGGCGTAGTGACTTATGTCATCACCG
Organism: uncultured Methylotenera sp.; assembly: GCA_902168195.1. Taxonomy (GTDB): domain Bacteria; phylum Pseudomonadota; class Gammaproteobacteria; order Burkholderiales; family Methylophilaceae; genus CABHOJ01. The sequence goes on along the minus strand of CABHOJ010000143.1, from coordinate 12,074 downwards.
CGGCTGCATAGATCTGTATTTGCTTTGGCTGATGCCAACTCTTTTTATGCATCCTGCGAGAAAGTGTTTCGGCCAGAGCTCGAGGGCCGACCGGTAGTGGTCCTGTCCAACAATGATGGCTGTGTCATTGCTCAGACCAAGGAAGCCAAGGCTGCGCTTGAGCTATATATGTGTCGCCCCTGGTTTGAAGTGAAGGAAGCGGCTGAGAAGCTAGGTGCAGTAGCCTTCTCTTCCAACTATGAGCTTTACGGCGCCATGAGCAACAGATTTGTTCAAACCTTGCGTCAATTCAGCCCCAGTGTTGAAGTCTACTCGATCGATGAGTCTTTCCTGGATATGACAGGAATGAGCCGCGACCTCACCGCCTATGGGCAAGATATCAAGACTACCGTAAAGCAATGGACCGGCTTGCCCATTTGTGTTGGATTTGGGCACTCCAAGACACTGGCTAAGCTCGCTAACCACTGTGCAAAGAAGCAATTAGCCTGGAATGGCGTCTGTGACCTCACCAATTTGTCCAGTTCGGACCTCGATGGGATATTGGAGCAGCTGGAATTAACCACGGTTTGGGGAGTAGGTGGTCGGCTGGAGAGACGGCTTCACGAAGTTGGCGTCAAGAATGTACTGCGTTTGAAGCGCGCAGACCCTAAACGAATACGGGACAGATTTGGTGTCCTGCTTGAACGTACAGTGCGAGAGCTTAACGGAGAAGTATGGCTGGAACTGGATCAGTTGGCTCCAGAGGCTAGGCAAGTGATGTCCTCCCGTTCGTTTGGCCATCGACTGAATTCACTGCACGAGCTGTCTGAAGCTATCAGCTTCCATGCCGGCAATGCTGCCGAGCGCATGCGGAAGAAAGGGTTATATGCAAATGCTGTTTATACCTTCGTGCAGAATAGCCCACACGATCAGGTGCCGTATTATTGTGGCCAGGAAATGGTGGCATTACCTTCACCAACTAATAGCACTCAACAGATTACCAAGGCTGCACTTTGGCTGCTAAGGCAGATCTATCGACCTGGAATCTACTATTTGAAGGGCGGTGTTATGTTGATGGAGCTCGTATCAGAAGGCGGGCAGCAGACAGATTTGTTCGGATATAGCTCAGACAAACATAGGTCAGACTGTCTGATGGCTGCGATTGATAAAGTCAATAATAAGTATGGACGGGGCACCTTAAAGTCTGCCGCAGTTGGAGTTTCTTCAAGCTGGCAAATGCGCAGGGACCAAAAAAGCCCAAATTATCTTGGAAGTTGGGATGAACTACTACGAATAACATAGATTTTATCAAGCTGGATTTGGCAAATACTCTTCTAACATCCTTATTACTTCACAAAACTTCGATGACAATTTCTCACGAGATGTATATGTAAGCTGTAAAAAACGATCCGGATTGGAACTGCTTGGCCTGAGTCTGATATCTTCCAATATGCGTTCATATGCAGCAGCTTCCAAACTTAAATTAACAATTTTTTCACACAGTCTTATGTCGAAATAGTGGCTTTTATCTAATGACATATTTAGAGCTTGTAAGGTTTCGGCCCTTAATTTCATTACTGCATATGCCTGATTAGTCGTGAAATCATGACCAATTACTCCGTCCCCCCTAGGTAAAAAATCGGTTATTACAGTTTCATACTGAAGGGCCGTTGCAAGATTGGCAGCAGCACTCATAACGATTTTCTTGTTCAGCTCGGTCCGTTCTAAATAGTCGCGTCTTTTATGAGAGTTTGGAATATAGATGGCAACTCCAATGGCTAACAAAGTACCGGCTGCTTGAATCCAGCTAGCATGTTCACTGTTGCTCATGGAACACCACCATTTGTATATCCCAACCCACTCAAGATGACACCCCATAAAACTCCTAATGACGTAATTGCCTGTAGATAGCTATCGAGAAAACTTGATATTTATATCATTGCTTATCGTCTGGTGAAGTAAAAATCAGGGCTTGAGGCAAATTGGCATTTCTACTATCGACAAGATCTTTACAAAGCTGAGGGTGCTGTTTTAAATACTCAATCAGGAATTCAGCCATCAATTTTGGGCAAGGGACATTTAAAGATTTCGCAGTAATATTGGATGATTTTCTCATAAAGTCCAGGCCCTTCTCGGTATTAAGCTTTTTTTGATAGGGTAGTGTGCGAGAGAACTCTTAAAATAAAGATAGCAGATCAGGTTAATTCACACCAACTACAAAAGCTGATGAAAAATATGTCCACAGGTCAAATGCAATACATAGCATTTTTGGTGAATCAAGAACCATATTGCTTATGGGGGTATGATTTAAAGGAGCAAAGTAGATCATATTTAAAAGGTTTGGACCCTGACTACTTCAAATATTGTTTAGAGACTCATTTAGAAACTGAGGATAAAAAAAGAGCTTCAGTTGCAATTAGGATTTTGCTACATCAATCATTAGAAACACTGTTTACTACAATCTTTGCTTTTCTCCAGGCTCCGCACTGTCCTTATGCTTGGATCAACAAATGTACTACATATGAATTACGAAATTTAGTTAGGGCAACTAATGCATCGAGCACCGAAATACGTACCGCGTTTGCACTGGAGAAACTAGACTGGGAAGATATAAGTCGTCTTATACATTCTCGTTTGCGAAGTGATAAGGCATATGTAATATCCGGTTATGCTCAATTGTGGCGCCGCTTAGCAAATGACTTTTTGAATCCTCTTCATATTGACGAATACAATGCTTTCAAACACGGGTTCAGGGCTCATTCTGGAGGATTTAAATTAGCTATTGGAAAGCAGCCAAGTCAATCCATCCCCTGTCCAGAAGAAGAGATGATTGCATTGGGGGAGTCCCAATTCGGTTCTTCCTATTATCGGATAGCTCCAGTGCATGGAAAAGTGGACAGGAATTTGATGGCAGAACATCAATCCATCAATTGGTCGATTGAGCGAGATATTTTGCTCAACCAATTGATATGGACTTCTTTAAATAATGTTATTTCTACCATGAAAATCGTAAACGGCTGGGAGTCTAGTGAGTGTCAGTATCAGACTCCAACCGACATGGATGCATTTGACGCTCCATGGAGACATTCTCCAAGCATTATGAATCTGCGAGTTGGTCATCAAATAACAAAAGAATATATAGATCATTTCACGAAAGAAGATTTGCTCAAGAAGATTTATGGCGAACAAAGCTGAGTTCAAAGCAAGCAAAGCGGGTAAAAAAACGGGTAAATTTATAAATATAAGATCATTAAGGCTTGTTATTACTGAAGTTCACGAGTAAGTAATAGTCCGGTCATCGCACCAATTGCATCAGGACGGCGCATACCGACCTGGTCAAATAAAAAAGCCCCTCAACGGGGCTTTTTTATTTGGCTACTACTCTTGGGTTATCCTCAATATCGCCTCGATCTCGCTTTGCGTATAGCGCGGCGTGATGTGCTGCGGGCAATTCCAGTCGTAGGCATCCACATGGATCATGATCGCTCGTTCTACCTTGTAGGGGTAGGCCGGGTCACGCAAGACCTTGAATAGGTCGGGATCCTCGGTTTCGTGCACGATCTTCGCGTCGCCCCATATCTTGAGCCTGATCCCGTTCGGGTAGTCGACCAGGAATAACGAGACCTTGTCGTTAGCAGCCAGGTTGCCGGTACTGAGATATTGCTTGTTCCCGCTATAGTCGGCATAGGCGATCGTGTGGGGGTCCAAGACCTTGAGGAATCCCACCGGGCCGCCTTTATGCTGGATGTAGGGCCAGCCGTTCTCGGCCACTGTCGCCTGGTAGAAGCTGTCTCGGCTGCCGATGTAGGCGATCTCGTAATGCGATAGCTCGTTGTTCTTGTGCGCCGACGATTCCCGCCTGCGCTGGAGCTCGCGGGTCCCGTACAAGGATTGCGCTGCCTTGACGCTGTCGGTGAATGCGATATCGGTGAAGGATTTGCTCATGATGCCTCCTCGGCTTTGACCTGCTACCGTTGTTGATGGATGGATTGTAGGAAATAATGCCGAAGAGAGAATCCGTGCTGGCTGCAATTCATCATTTCGCGGGGAGTAACGATCATCGACCAGATTCACCTGATGCGCGTCTTTGTGGCGGTGGGCGAGCAGGGCGGTTTTGCCGCGGCTTCCCGAAAGCTCAACATCTCACCTGCTGCAGTGACCCGGGCGGTGGTCGGCTTGGAAGAACAGCTCGGCGTGCAGCTGTTGCAGCGTACCACCCGCAGCGTCCGCTTCACCGATGCCGGCTACCGGTATTACGACGATGCGCGCGCGATCCTGTTGAGTATCGCCGAGGCCAATGAGGCCGCTTCCGGGCTCAATGCCGAACCGCGGGGCACCTTGACGGTGACTGCGCCGGTCTTGTTCGGTCGCATGTTCGTCATGCCTTCCATCATCGAATACATGCAGCGCTATCCGCAGGTGAAAGTCGCCGCACATTTTGTCGACCGGGTCACCAACCTGGTCGAAGAGGGCATGGATGTCGCCATCCGTATCGGCAACCTGCCGGATTCCTCATTGCGTGCGGCCAAGGTTGGCCAGGTCAGGCGGGTGCTCTGCGCCTCGCCAGCCTACTTGGATACACATGGGGTTCCGCAAACCCCTGCTGACCTGCTGCAGCATTCACTCGTCGTCTCGAATGCCATGTCGCCGCGTATCGAATGGGGCTTCGGCGGAAACGACGAGCTATTGCAGGTGGAACCTCGCTTGCTGGTCACGAGCAACGACGCGGCGCTCTCCGCCGCGGTCGGCGGGCTGGGAATCGCGCGCCTGCTTTCCTACCAGGTTCGTAGCGAGGTCGAGCGTGGCAACCTGCGCCTGCTGCTGGAAACTTTCGAAGAAGACCCCTGGCCGGTGCATGTGGTGCATCGCGAGGAAAGGTACGGTTCTGCCAAGGTCAGGAATTTCATCGACTTGATCGTCGAACGTTTGCGTTCCCATCCCTACCTGTAAGTGCTGTTCAGTACTAAAAGCCGGACAGCGGAAGCTGCCCGGCTTTTGATCGATGCGAACCGGTCCGCGGTCCGTTAGCGATCAGGGCTTCACTTGGCGGCCAAGGAAATCCCGGATCAGTCCGGCGATCTCGTTCCCATCTTCTTCAAGCGCGAAATGGCCAGTATCGAGCAGGTGCAGCTCTGCCTTGGGCAAGTCGCGAAGGTAGGGGGTGGCACCGGCAGCCGGGAAGATCTTGTCGTTCTTGCCCCATACGATCAGCATCGGCGGCTGGTGCTTGCGGAAATACGCTTGCCATGCAGGGTAATGCGGGGGGTTGGTGCCGTAGCTGTAAAACAACTCGAGCTGGATAGCCTTATTGCCTGGACGGTCCATATAGGCCTGATCCATCATCCAGGCATCGGGGCTGACGTTGGTCGCCGGATCGCGGAAGCCTTCGGAATACTGCCACTTGGTCGCATCCAGCTCGAAGAATGGACGTAGTTTGGCTGCATTCGCTTCAGTCTTGTCCTTCCAGTACGCCTTCAAGGGTGCCCAGAATGGGTTGTCGATCCCTTCATCATAGGCGTTACCGTTCTGTACGATGATGGCACTGATCTTCTCCGGGTGTGCGGAGGCGATGCGGTAACCGATGGGCGCGCCGTAATCCTGTACGTAGATGGCGAACTTGCTGAGGCCAAGATGCGTGGTGAGTTGGTCGACCACAGCTGCAAGATTGTCAAAGCTATAGGTGAATTTCCCCATCGCAGGCTGATCGCTCTGGCCATAGCTAGGATAATCAGGCGCGATGACATGATAGCGATCGGCAAGCTGCGGGATCAGGTTGCGGAACATGTGTGACGAGGATGGGAACCCGTGAAGCAGCAACACAGTAGGTGCATCCTTCGGGCCTGCCTCGCGGTAGAACACCTTGACGCCATCGATGCTGACAGTGTGATAGGTAACCGTTTGAGTCGCTTGCGCCGAGCGGGCGCTATGGGTTGGTTCGGTACCTGCGGCACCGGCATGTAAGGAAAACGTGGATACGATAGCCATGACACCCACGGCGACAGCGAATGTTGAATAACGGACGGGGAATTTCATTTTCGATCCTTCAGAAGTTGTAGGCGACTGAAGTTTGCCTAGAATATGGAAAGCCAGAATCAGTGCACGGAGAAATTCACCGTTGTCGTGCGCGAAACAATCTTTGCAAAAGCAAAACAGCCATCATGATGATGGTCTTTTGTTATGTTCCTGCACGAATGAATAGCTTACTGGTACGCCATGCTCAGGCAGGTATCGGCGCAGGCGTGGCACATCTGAGCACAGACCTGGCAATGCTCATGCGGATGCCTGGCGCATTCCTCGGCGCATTCGCGGCAGATCTCGGCGCAGTCCTCGCAGATCAGGCTGGCGAATTCGCTCTCGCGCTGCATGAAATCCATGGCCAGTTTGCAGAACTCGGCACAATCGGTATCGAGCGCGATGCAGCGTTGCATCATGCCAGCGTCCTCCTCGGCCTTGCAGGCCTCGGCGCAAGCCTCGCAGGCGAGCAAGGCTTTCTGGCAGGAATCGATACAGGGCTGGTATAGTTGAGTCGCCACGCACATTCTCCTTGATGGCTATCGGGGAAGCGTAAATAAGAAGACGGTCGCTTTGCAGCCACCGTCTTCAGCCAATGTTTCACGGACCGGGTCCGGTGAAAATCAGCGATTCCAGAATAGTCGCCCGTGGTTGTCGGGGTGATCGGAATTGCGCCTATTTGCATGTAGGATGAATTTACGTCGCTCGCTGACCGCGAGCGAGAGGATCAATGTAGTGAAAGGTTTTTGTGAATGCCGCATGACGTCAGTCTGATCAGTACCATCGCCGCCGCTTTCGGGCTGGCGATCATCCTCGGATATCTCGCCTCGCGCTTGCGCATGCCGCCATTGGTAGGCTACCTCGTCGCAGGTATCGTTATTGGACCGGGCACGCCAGGCTTCGTTGCAGATATCCAGCTCGCCGGGCAATTGGCGGAGATCGGCGTCATGTTGCTGATGTTCGGTGTCGGCTTGCATTTCTCCCTACACGACTTGCTGGCGGTACGACGCATCGCGGTACCGGGCGCCATCGTGCAGATCGCCGTAGCCACCGCGCTTGGCGTGGCGATCTCCATGAGCTGGGGCTGGTCGTTCGGCGGGGCGCTGGTGTTCGGCCTGGCATTGTCGGTCGCCAGTACCGTGGTCTTGCTGCGTGCCCTAGAGGCGCGCGGCGTGCTCGAATCCATCAATGGCAGGATCGCGGTCGGCTGGCTGATCGTCGAGGATCTGGTCATGGTGCTGGTCTTGGTGTTGCTGCCTGCGGTCGCCGGTTTGCTGGGAGGCAAGCTGCCCGGTGGCGAAGTGCAGCCGGATACCAGCCTCTGGTGGACGGTGGGCATCACCCTGGCGAAAGTCGTCGCCTTCATGGTGCTGATGCTGGTGGTCGGACGTCGTTTGTTCCCCAAGATCCTCTGGCTGGTGGCCCGCAGCGGTTCGCGTGAGCTGTTCACGCTGTGCGTACTGGCGGCGGCCGTCGGCGTCGCTTACGGGTCGGCCAAGTTGTTCGACGTATCGTTCGCGCTGGGTGCGTTCTTCGCCGGCATGATGCTGCGCGAATCCGAATTCAGTCACCGGGCGGCGGAAGAATCCCTGCCGCTACGCGACGCGTTCTCGGTCCTGTTCTTCGTCTCGGTCGGCATGCTGTTCAACCCGGCGGTGCTGATCGAGGAGCCGCTGCGCGTGGTCGTGGTCGCCGGCATCATCATCATCGGCAAGACATTGGCCGCGATCGCCTTGGTGTTGGCGTTCCGCTATCCACTCAATACGGCCTTGACCGTCGGCGCCAGCCTGGCGCAGATCGGCGAGTTCTCGTTCATCCTGGCCGGTATGGGCGTGGCGCTGGGCTTGCTGCCGCTGGAAGGGCAGAGCCTGATCCTGGCGGGCGCCTTGATCTCCATCGCGCTCAATTCCTTCATCTTCACCGCCATAGAGCCGGTGCAGCGCTTCATCCGTGCCCGCTCGCCACTCGCCCGTAAACTGGAGATGCGGGACGACCCGCTGGCTGCCCTGCCGATGACGGTGGAAGAACATTACCTGTCGGGTCAGGTGGTGCTGGTGGGTTATGGCCGTGTCGGTAGACGTATCGCCGCCGCCTTGACCACTGCGGGCGTGCCTTTCGTCGTCGCAGAACAGAACCGGGAGATCGTCGAGAAGCTGCGGTCGCAGAACATCCCGGCGGTATCCGGCGATGCGGCAGACCCGGTGGTGCTGGTACAAGCGCACATCGCGCGTGCCGGCATACTGGTGGTCGCCACCCCCGATACCTTCGGCGTCCGCAAGATGGTGGAGACCGCCCGCACCTTGAATCCGGGCATCGAGATCATCCTGCGTACCCATAGCGACGAAGAGGCCGCCATGCTGGAGCGCGAGGAGTTGGGCAAGGTGTTCATGGGGGAGCACGAGCTGGCACTGGGCATGTCCGAACATGTCCTGAAGCGCATGGGCATCAGCGCCGACGGCATTCGACAGTGATGGCGGCAGGCGATATGATTTTGGGCAACAACACCTGATCGAGGCAAAAGATGAAAAGTTTCCGTAAAGAACTCTGGTTCAATCCACCGACCCGCGTGGCTTTCATCAACATCACTTCGCAAGTCCGCGAATGCCTGCGCGAGAGCGGGGTGCGGGAGGGATTCGTGCTGGTGAATGCCATGCACATCACGGCCAGTGTCTTCATCAACGACGATGAACGTGGCCTGCATCATGACTACACCCAATGGCTGGAAAAGCTGGCGCCGCACGAACCGGTCTCCGGCTATCGTCATAACGACACCGGCGAAGACAACGCCGATGCGCACATGAAACGTCAGGTCATGGGACGCGAGGTCGTCGTCGCCATCACTGACGGCCAGCTGGATTTCGGCCCGTGGGAACAGATCTTCTACGGTGAATTCGACGGCCGCCGCAAGAAGCGCGTGCTGGTCAAGATCATCGGCGATTGAGTTCAGCCAGGAGAGGCTGGATAAGATAACCACCTGAGCTGAGCGACTGACCTAGCCTGCCGTCTCCGATATCGGCCGGTCCGGCGGCGTCCAAGTAAACTTTTTTCCCTGCTGGCAGGTGCCCATGAACGAGATCCATATCCCCCCACTGCTGCTGCAGAGCATCATCTACTTGGGCGCGGCCGTTGTCGCCGTGCCGCTCTCCAAACGTATCGGTCTCGGTTCGGTGCTGGGTTATCTGATCGCCGGCATCATCATCGGCCCATGGGGGTTGGGGTTGATCGCCGAGGTCGAGACCGTGCTGCACTTCGCGGAATTCGGTGTGGTGATGATGCTGTTCCTCATCGGCCTCGAACTGGATCTGGATAAGCTCTGGGACTTGCGGTTGCCGATCTTCGGGCTTGGCGGATTGCAGGTGCTGGCGACCATCGCGATTGCCGCGTCGCTCGGTGTCGGCTTCGGTCTGGATTGGCGGCTGGCGCTTGTGGCCGCGATGGGGATCGCGATGTCGTCCACCGCGATCGCCGTGCAGACCATGACCGAGCGCGGCGTTCTGCAACAACCAGCAGGGCAGGCGGCGTTTTCCGTGTTGCTGTTCCAAGACCTTGCCGTCATCCCGCTGATGTTGCTGCTGGCACTGCTGGTGCCGCATACCGCTTCTGCCGGTGTCGAGTGGCTCAATATCGCCAAGGCGGCGGGTGTGATCGCTTTCGTCGTGCTGGCGGGCAAATACCTGTTGCGGCCGGTGCTGCGCTACATCGCCAATACCGGCCTGCGCGAGATCTTCATCGCCTTCGCGCTATTCCTCGTCATGGGCGTGGCACTGCTCATGCAGCTGGTCGGCTTATCGATGGCGCTGGGGGCGTTCCTGGCAGGTGTGCTGTTGGCGGATTCCGAATACCGGCAGGAGCTGGAACTGGATATCGATCCCTTCAAGGGCTTGCTACTTGGCCTGTTCTTCATCGCGGTCGGCATGTCCGTCGATCTGGGACTGGTCTGGCAAGCGCCCTTGACGATCGTCGGCCTGGCGCTGGGCTTGGTGTCGCTGAAGATACTGCTGTTGTACCCGCTGGCTCGCCGGTTCGGCCACTGCAAGGCGGATGCGCTGATGTTCGCGCTGGTGCTGTCGCAGATCGGCGAATTCGCTTTCGTCCTGTTCAGTGCGGCGTTGCAGCTTGGCGCACTCGAGCCAAAGATGGCTAGCACGCTCAATGCTGTCGTTGCGGTTTCCATGCTGACGACCCCGTTGCTCATGTTGATCTATGGTCGCTGGGCCCGACTTACGCTCAACAAACCGGTCGAGGGGCATGACGATTTCGAGACGCAGCGTCCCGTCATCATCGCCGGCTTCGGTCGGGTCGGACAGGTGCTGACCCGCTTGTTGAACGGCGTCGGCATGCCTCCTACCGTGATCGAATACGACCCCAACCAAATCGAGCTGGTCAGACAATTCGGCTTCAAGGCGTATTACGGCGACATCACCCGGCCAGATGTGCTGGAAGCTGCCGGTATCGCGCAGGCCAGGTTATTCGTGCTGGCGATCGATGATCCAGAGGATGCCCTGGAGACGGCGCGATATGTGAAGACCCATTATCCCCATGTGCGGATCCTGGCGCGTGCCCGTAACCGGACCCACGCCTTCGATTTCATGGCGCTGGAGATCGAGGTGGTGCGGGAGACCTTCTTTTCGGCCTTGCATCTCGCGGAGAAGATGCTGCGGGAGATCGGATATGACCAGGCCAAGGCGAGCCGGGCGGTGCAGCATTTCCGCAAGCATGACGAACGCATGATGCAGGAATCGCTATCGATCCGGCATGACGACGAGAAGCTGATCGAGAACAGCCATCGCGCACGGGAGGAACTGGCGCGGTTGCTGAGACAGGAATTCGAGGACGCGGCGGCAGAGCCCGTGGCTACTGCGCCGCGCTAGCGTGGCGGTATCAGCCCTGGATGTAGCTTTCCAGCTGCTTGATCAGGAACTGTTGATACTCGATGGTCGCCTGCACCAGATCGCCGATGGAGAGCAGGCCGATGACCTTGCCATGTTCCAGCACCGGCAGGTGGCGGATCCGTTTTCCGGACATCAGGTTCATGCACTCTTCGACGGTGCTGTCGGGGGACACGGTGATCAGCTTGGTCGACATGATGTCCTGCACCGCGGTGGTGGCGGAAGTGCGGCCTTTGATGATCACTTCGCGTGCGTAATCGCGTTCCGAGAAGATGCCGACGAGCTCATCGCGGCGCATGACGAGCAAGGCGCCGATGTGGTGCTCCGCCATGAGTAGCAGCGCATCGTAGACCATGCTTTCCGGCGCGACCGAGTAGATCTGGCGCCCTTTGTTGTCGAGCAATTGACTGACGGTTTTCATCGTCTCCTCCTCATTTTTGTTTGTTCTTTGAATGATTAAAAATATACACCTTAATGCGATAAGCCCAAACATTGCTGCTTGACATAGTTAGCCACCTAATTATAATGGCGCTAACCATGTTGCAATTACGAGACCTGCCAACCCCTGAAGTGCTGCAAAAGTTCGCACAGCGATATCCGCAAGCGGACATCAGCGCGATCTCAACCTTTTTGCACCTGCTGCGGGTGGCGACCGACCTGTCGACGGCGCTGGACGAGTGCCTGAGCCGTCATGGCCTGCTGCAGGGGCGGTGGTGGGTGCTGATCCTGCTGATGCGGGAAGAAACCATGATCTCGACACCATCCGTGCTTGCCGACAAGGCGGGCGTGACGCGCGCCACCATGACGGGCTTGATCGACGGACTGGAACGGGACGGGCTGGTCGAGCGCATCTTCGACCCGCAAGATCGACGCCGCATCTCGGTCAAACTGACGCAGGCCGGTCAAGGCAGGCTGGATGCCGTGATGCCGGATTATTACAGCCGTTTGCGTGCATGCATGTCGGGTTTGAACGAACAGCAGCGGGCAAGCCTTCATGAGGTGCTCGACCTGATCACCGGCGGCATCGGCGCTTTCACGCGCGGCTGATATTTTTTTACCCAAATAGTTAGGTAACTAATCATTAAATCTTTCACTTGAGCCAAGGAGTTCATCATGCAAGCAACAGCACCTCAGCAAGTCCCTACAGAAGCATTACTGCGAGATCTCAACGCGCGTTGGGACGAAGCATTCAAT
>CABHOJ010000142.1 GCA_902168195.1 uncultured Methylotenera sp. | reverse complement strand
CCGTACAGAGGATGCGAAATACCGATGAGTTTCCAGGACGTTATTTTCTACAGCCTGTCGGCCATCCTGCTGTTCGCGGGCTTACGCGTGATCACCGCCCGCAACCCAGTGCATGCAGCCTTGTACCTGGTACTGGCTTTCTTCACCGCCGCCGGTATCTGGCTGCTGCTGGAGGCGGAGTTCCTCGCCATCGCGCTGGTGCTGGTCTATGTCGGCGCGGTCATGGTGCTGTTCCTGTTCGTGGTCATGATGCTGGACATCAACCTGGACCGCCTGCGCGAAGGCTTCTGGGAGTCACTGCCGGTGGCCTTGCCGGTCGGTATCCTGATGGCGATCGAGATGGTCCTCATCCTCGGTACCAAGCATTTCGGCTTAGAGCGGGTCTCGGCGCCTGCACCCCATCCCGCGGGCTACAGCAACACAGCCGAACTGGGGCGCGTGCTTTATACGGATTACCTGCTGACGTTCGAATTGGCCGCCGTCATCCTGCTGGTGGCGATCGTCGCCGCCATCGCGCTGACCTTGCGTGACCGCAAGGACACCAAGTTCATCGACCCGGCCGATCAGGTCAAGGTCAAACGCGCTGACCGCATCCGCATCGTCAGCATGCCTGCCGAAGTCGAAGCACCGGAGGCGGAACCGACCCCGGTAGCACCACAAGACAGCAAGGAGCGGAAATAATGGTCAGCCTGTCACATTACCTGATCCTGGGCTCATTGCTGTTTGCCATCAGCATCATCGGCATTTTCCTCAACCGCAAGAACGTCATCATCCTGCTCATGGCCATCGAGCTGATGTTGCTGGCCGTGAACCTCAATTTCATCGCCTTTTCGCATTACCTCAACGATACGGCAGGGCAGGTGTTCGTGTTCTTCATCTTGACTGTGGCGGCCGCCGAATCGGCCATCGGCCTGGCGATCCTGGTGGTGCTGTTCCGTAACCTTAAGACCATCAACGTCGATGACCTCGACCAACTGAAAGGCTAGCAGATGACCTCCATGCAAAAGATCTATCTGCTGGTCCCGCTGCTGCCGCTGATCGCAGCGACCATCGTCGGCCTGTTCGGGCGTGCCTTGCCGCGTGCCTCCGCCCACTGGATCACCATCTTCGGTGTCGCCGGTTCGTTCGCGTTGTCGGCCTGCGTGTTCGCCGATGTGATGCAGGGACATTACTTCAACGGCACCGTCTATACCTGGCTCACCAGCGGGGGGACCAGTTTCGAGGTCGGCTTCCTCATCGACAAGCTCACGGCGGTGATGATGATCGTCGTCACCTTCGTCTCGCTCATGGTGCATATCTACACCATCGGTTACATGCAGGAAGATCCGGGTTATAGCCGTTTCTTCAGCTACATCTCGCTATTCACCTTCTCCATGCTGATGCTGGTGATGGCCAACAACTTCATGCAGCTGTTCTTCGGCTGGGAAGCGGTGGGCTTGGTGTCCTATCTGCTGATCGGCTTCTGGTACAAGCGCCCGAGCGCCATCTATGCCAACCTCAAGGCCTTCCTGGTCAACCGTGTCGGTGACTTCGGTTTCCTGCTCGGGATCGGCATGGTGCTGTTCTTCCTCGGCAGCCTGGATTATGCCGCGGTGTTCTCCATTGCCCCACAGTTCGCCGATGCGACGGTACAGATCATCCCCGGCTACGACTGGTCGTTGATGACCGTCATCTGCATCCTGCTGTTCATCGGTGCCATGGGTAAGTCGGCGCAAGTGCCGCTGCATGTCTGGTTGCCGGATTCCATGGAAGGCCCGACCCCGATCTCTGCGCTGATCCATGCCGCGACCATGGTCACGGCCGGTATCTTCATGGTGGCGCGCATGTCGCCATTGTTCGAGCTATCGACGACGGCGCTGTCCTTCGTGCTGGTCATCGGTGCGATCACTGCCTTGTTCATGGGCTTCCTCGGCATCATCCAGAACGACATCAAGCGGGTCGTGGCGTACTCCACCTTGTCGCAACTTGGTTACATGACGGTGGCGCTCGGCGTCTCGGCCTACTCGGTCGCGATCTTCCATCTGATGACGCATGCGTTCTTCAAGGCCTTGCTGTTCCTCGGCGCCGGTTCCGTCATCATGGGCATGCACCATGATCAGGACATCCGCAACATGGGTGGGCTACGCAAGTACATGCCGATCACCTGGATCACCTCGTTGATCGGTTCGTTGGCATTGATCGGGACGCCACTGTTCTCGGGTTTCTACTCCAAGGATTCCATCATTGAGGCCGCCAAGTTCTCGCATATCCCTGGCAGTGGCTTCGCTTACTTCGCGGTCCTGGCGGGTGTCTTCGTGACGGCCTTCTATTCCTTCCGCATGTACTTCCTCGTCTTCCACGGCAAGGAGAAGTGGATGGAAACCAAGCATGACCATGCGCACGACGCCCATCACGATGACGACCATGGCCATGACGAACATCACGGGTTGGGGCCCAACGACAAGCCGCATGAATCGCCGTGGGTCGTGACGGTACCTTTGATCGCATTGGCCATCCCATCGCTGGTCATCGGGTATATCGCCATCGGCCCGATGCTGTTCGGCGATTTCTTCGGCAGTGCCATTTATGTCGATCAGGCAGCCCATCCCGTCATGCAGGAACTGGCGCACCACTTCCACGGGGCCGGCGCCATGGCCCTGCATGGCCTCATGACGGCGCCATTCTGGCTGGCATTGGCGGGCGTCGCGCTGTCGTGGTTCTTCTACATGAAGCGTCCGGATATCCCGGCAGCGATCAAGCAACGTTGCAGCGCGATCTATAACATCCTGGATAACAAGTACGGTTTCGACAGCTTCAACGACAAGGTATTCGCCGGCGGATCGCGGTTGCTGGGCGGCAAGCTCTGGCAAACCGGTGACGTCAGGATCATCGACGGTTTCTTCGTCAACGGCACGGCACGCCTGATCGGTCGCATCTCCGGTGTGATCCGCCATCTGCAGTCGGGCCTGATCTATCACTATGCGTTCGCGATGATCATTGGCGCCTTCCTGTTCCTGACCTTCTTCATGAAGGTATAAAAATAATGACTGACTTACCGATCCTAAGCTTATCGATCTGGGTGCCCATCCTCGCGGGCATCCTCGTACTGTTCACCGGCGGCGACAAGAACGCCGGTGTCGCCCGCTGGCTGGCACTGGCCGGCAGTATCGCCGGCTTTGCCGTGACCGTCCCGCTCTACACCGGGTTCAATTTCGCCGATGGCGGATTCCAGTTCATGGAAGGCTTCCACTGGATCCCGGCCTTCAACATCAATTACCACCTCGGCGTCGACGGTATCGCCGTGCCGCTCATCCTGCTCACCAGTTTCACCACGGTGATCGTGGTCATCGCCGGCTGGGAAGTCATCGAGAAGCGCGTGGCGCAATACAACGCCGCGTTCCTGATCATGTCCGGCCTCATGATCGGGGTGTTCAGCGCGCTCGATGCCATCCTCTATTATGTGTTCTGGGAAGCGATGCTAATCCCGATGTTCCTGGTCATCGGCATCTGGGGCGGCCCGAACCGGGTCTATGCCACCATCAAGTTCTTCCTCTATACCTTGCTCGGCTCGCTGCTGATGCTGGTGGCGTTCATCTATCTCTACCATCAGAGCAACAGTTTCGAGATCGTCGATTACTACGTCATGCCATTGCCGCTCGATGTGCAGATCCTGATCTTCCTAGCCTTCTTCATGGCTTTCGCCGTCAAGATCCCGATGTGGCCGGTACATACCTGGCTGCCGGATGCCCACGTGGAGGCACCGACCGGCGGTTCCGTGGTGCTGGCGGCCATCATGCTCAAACTGGGCGGCTACAGTTTCCTGCGCTTCGCCATGCCCATCGCGCCGGATGCCGCGCAATACCTCTCCGGCTTCATGGTTGCGTTGTCGCTGATCGCCATCGTCTACATCGCGCTGGTGGCGCTGGTGCAGCAGGACATGAAGAAGCTCATCGCCTATTCGTCGATCTCGCACATGGGCTTCGTCACCCTCGGATTCTTCATCTTCAATCCGCTGGGCATGGAAGGCGCCGTGGTACAGATGATCTCGCACGGGTTCATCTCGGGCGCCATGTTCCTTTGCGTAGGCGTGCTCTACGACCGCATGCACAGCCGCCAGATCGCCGATTACGGCGGTGTGGTCAACACCATGCCGACCTTCGCCGCTTTCGCCGTGCTGTTCGCCATGGCCAACGCCGGTTTGCCCGGTACCTCCGGTTTCGTCGGCGAGTTCCTGGTCATCCTCGGTGCGCTGCAGGAGAACTTCTGGTATGCCTTCCTGGCCGCGACTACGCTGATCTTCGGTGCCGCCTATACCCTGTGGATGGTGAAACGCGTGTTCTATGGCGAGATCGCCAATCCGCATGTGGCCGAGCTTAAGGACCTGAATAAACGTGAATTCTTCATCCTCTCGGTGCTGGCGATCCTCGTCATCGGTTTCGGCGTCTGGCCGCAACCGATCACCGAGCTGACGCACGCCACGGTCAACAACCTGTTATCGCATCTTGCCGTGAGCAAGATCCCGGGAATTTAGCGCATGCCTAATATTCAATACGATCTGCTAACGGCCTTGCCCGAGATCTTCGTGCTCTCGATGGCAATGCTCATCCTGTTGCTGGACCTGTTCCTCAAATCCAACACGCGCATCCTGCTGTATATCTTCTCGCAGCTGACCCTGCTGGGCGCCGCCTTCATCACCATCAGTACCCATACAGCCTCCGTCACTTACGCCTTCAGTGGCATGTTCGTCGACGACCCGATGGCGGATGTGCTGAAGCTCATGATCTATCTCGGCACTTCGGTGTTACTGGTCTATTCGCGTAACTACATATCGTTGCGCGGCATGTTCCGCGGCGAGTTCTACGCGCTGGTGCTGTTCGCCATGGCGGGCATGATGATCATGGTCTCCGGTCAGAACTTCCTGACCCTGTACATGGGCCTGGAATTGCTGTCGCTCTGCCTCTATTCCCTGGTCGCCCTGGATCGTGACAATCCACGCGCGACTGAAGCAGCGATGAAGTATTTCGTGCTGGGTGCGCTGGCCTCAGGCATGCTGCTCTATGGCATGTCCATGATCTACGGCATGACCGGCAGCCTCAATATCGCGCAGATTTCATCGGCCTTGCTGAACGGCGTACCCGACCGTTCGGTACTCATCCTCGGCCTGGTGTTCATTGTCGCCGGTCTGGCGTTCAAGCTCGGCGCCGTACCGTTCCAGATGTGGGTACCCGATGTCTATCAGGGGGCGCCGACCGCAGTGACCTTGCTTATCGGCTCGGTGCCGAAACTGGCAGCGTTCGCTTTCGTGATCCGTATCCTGGCACAAGGCTTGTTCGTGCTCGCCGTCGATTGGCAGGGCATGCTGGTGATCATGGCGGTGCTCTCCATCGCCATAGGCAATATCACCGCCATCGCACAGACCAACATCAAACGGATGCTGGCCTACTCGACCATCTCCCACATCGGCTTCCTGCTGTTCGGCCTCATGAGTGTCAGCATGAACGGCTACGCCTCGGCTATGTTCTAC
>CABHOJ010000141.1 GCA_902168195.1 uncultured Methylotenera sp. | reverse complement strand
AACCAGCCCTTCTATCACCTGCTGGCGGTGAGCGGCGACGCCCACTATGTCGCCTACGCCTCCGAAGAAAATCTGTGCATCGACACGACGGGCCAGCCGCTGCAGCACCCGCAGGCGCCGCTTCTGTTCGAGCGTTTTGAAAACGGCCGCTATAAGCCAAAGAGCCGCATGGCGAACTGAGGCCGGAAGGCACTGCTGGACCTGAAGGCGCTACACGGCATCGCGTAGCCTCACGTTCCAGAGTCGGTGGAGGCACCGACAGCGGCAAGGTGCAACGGCCTCCTTGGTCAGTCCATCAAACACGTCCTGCCGACCGTTACTGCCGATGGCCTATCGGGGAGCATGGGTAGACGTAAGACCAGCTTATGAACGCACGCGGGGCTGTGCACGATCATCGTGGGTGAGAGTGTTGACACCACTACGCAGAATACCGGCTGAGACAATCTCATTGTTTCTAAAGGGCATCTGTATCTTAAGGAGCCTATACCATAGTGGGCGGTTTACATCCGTTATATATATGCGGTTTGCACCTTTGGACATGTCCAATCTCGCTACAAAATCGAAATCTGACTGAGACGCGACTGGCTTTCCGTTATGATATACCGATGCGCCAAGGTCGTCCAAGCTGCCGCCGAGCGGGTCGAGGATCGGGTGCCCCACAACTTTTGGATTGTCCGAGATGGACAGCCAATAATCTCCCGGCTGTCGTAACCGTACCAGTCTGGCTGCGGCGGAACGCGCCGTGCTAGCCCGTGTGCCGTCCGCGTGATGCTGAGGTAGCGCGGCAATATCAGAAGGAATCGGCAACAAGGAGATATCACATGGGCTGTCTCTCTCCACTTCTGGCAGGGCGGAAATCGCTGGCCAGTCCTCCCATAAAGCTGCCGGACTTTGTTCACAAAGCGCGTCGGCATCGTTGCGCAGGTAGTCACAAAGGAAGCCAAGTCTTAGCTTGTTTGCGGAATTGACGCTTGCCGCGTGGAGGAGCCTGTGGTGGATGAGAACCACATCGCCTTGCAGACCATGCAGTTCAATAGGCATTTTTCTACGCCAGCTTGCCATCACCTCACCGTGCGACGGACCTGCAATATGTTCCAGCTTTGACGCCATGGTCGGATAGACATCGCGGTGACTGCCGGGCCAGATTGACAATCCTCCGCCCCCCGGCGCTACATCGTCGAGATAACAAAGACAGATGACCTGAACGGCATGCGCCTCGATATGAGGGCGTGTGACCGGTGATATGTCGTTTCTATCAACAAACGGTACGATGACATAGAATCCGCGCGTCCTCATGGGCGCGATTGGGTGACCGATGATCGCTTCAACAGCGCTCCCTACCGGCCCCTCTCGACCGAACGTTTCGGCTATATGGGGTGAAGCCAGTATGTTGCCGCGTTGAAAGCGAAGGTGACCGCGGCGTTCATGAACATCCCCCGTGTGGCAGGTATCGGCGACAACACCAGCCCATGTATCAGGATCGTCCCTGCGCCAACTTGTCGGCAGCCGTTCCCACGTGAGGTCAATCAGTTGCTTGCATGTATCAGGCTGGATGAACTGCCGAAGTTGCAAGTATCCATTGCGTGCAAAAAACGCCAACTGCTCAGATGTGATCATGAGAGCCCCCGTGTTTGCTTATGCTTACCACGGTACAGTAGAGAGTCGAGTCAAATCGCAATGCGTTCGGCTCGTCGATGACTTGTTGATTTTATTGTCTATTTACGAAACGGGGCGCACCATGAGTTTATCTGTGGGCAAAGAGGCTACCAAGACCGGCCCTGTCTCAATCGATTCAAGAATCACGCATCAAACCTGGAAAGACGCCCTTAAGGGCATAGCTCCGACGATCGCAGCCACAGTTCAAGGTTATCATTGACCGCAGATCGCGTTCTCGACGCGCGAGTTATTGCACGCTTTGTGGCTGCTCTGTTCGTCGTCTTGAGTGACACCTATCCCAGCCGCGATTTCAGCGAGGTTGTGTGGTTCATGCTCAGCGCCTTTGGCACCTCGTTGACCCAAGGTCGATGAGAACACGGATGGCGAGGTCAAGGAGTATCGCGCCCATGCCTGCCAGAAGATCGACGAGTTGGGCCGCAGCATGTCGGTGAAGTTTCGAGAAAGTGTTCGGCAAGCTCGACCAGAAAATGGGTGCGGACTGGACCTATTGGCGGCTGTCTTCTACCGATGCGTTCCAGATTTCAAGCTCCTTCTGGGCGTCTGCATGGGCCTTGAGGTCTCCAACGATCTCGTAAAATCGTACTTGATGCGACAAAAGGTTTGAGATCGTTTTTATTACGATTGGTGACAGCGTCATCCGGGGTTGACGCCGAAACTCCGCTATAATTCCATTTGAGAAATTGGGGCGTATATCTGGATTAATTCGTCCGACCCATTCGCCAAGTTCAGTTAGCGACCATTCAAGGTGGTGCTTGGCTTCATCTATGTTGGCTTGAGCAATGCGCTCCCCTAGCCGGCTAACTCTGCCCATGACGTCCGTCCATGTCGTTGCAGGGAGATCCAGTCCATACCGTAAGCAATATTCTTCGAAATCAAATGGAGCCATCGGACTGACCGTGACCATGTCTTCAGGTTTGCTGCCATCTGTGGATTTGGTGAACCTTCCAGACTCAATTTTCGGGAAGTAAAATCCAAAATTGTCACGCCCTCCAACTGCCAATACTAGAAAATCACCAGCTTCTGCGTCGGTGAAAGATATCCGACGCCAGCCCGCATCTATTGCTGTCTCTTATACACATCTGACGC
>CABHOJ010000140.1 GCA_902168195.1 uncultured Methylotenera sp. | reverse complement strand
AGCTCATGCTGACCCAGGAAAAGTTGGGCCAACAATCGGGCGTCAGCATGTACGTCATCGCGCACATCGAACGTCAAGCGCGTAACCCCAAACTCCTTACCCTTGCGAAGCTTGCCGCCGCGCTCGATGTGTCGCTCGAAGCGCTTCTGACCGAGTCCAGTGCCGGACCTGACCAGTGACTCGTGCAGAGTTCGTTGAAGCATTGACCAGTTCAAGCAAGAGGCCCGAATGGAGACAGTAGCGGATTTGCATGGCACGTGCTCAAGCAGATCGTGTTCAGCTTCGTCTTCTTCCGGCTGGGCCGGCTTGTAGCCAAAATGATCACCAGCCAAGGCTGACTGGCTCGACTACGAGCTTCTCTCGTTCATCGGCGTCGTCACTGTCGCTGGCGCCATCTTCCTGGTCGTTTGCCCGTAGTTGTAACCAGTCATGAGTGGGTGTCGAAAGAGGACGGTTCTTGAAGTTTCGCGCTATATCGCTGCTATCTGGTGGCTCGCCTCGGTAGGCAACAGGTACGGTCGCTAGTCCCCCTGATACAAGGATGAGCAATGCATGCTGAAGTCCAACGTTTCTCGCTGTCAGCAGATTCGCTGCGTTCGCTCGATCCGCACAGGCGCTACGTGTTCGCGTTGGTAGGACACGTCTTCAATGAGTTGACGCTCTTGCAGAAGTGGATTCATATCAGCCGCAGGGCGCCCGGTCACCCCGGACCGCAGGAAGATGCGGCAGTAGGCGTGACGCTGTTTCTGATACGCATGTTGTCCGCAAAGGTATACGAGGCATTGCATGAAGATGCCCTACGGAAGGCATCAGTCAACGAGGTGCTCCGTAGCGACTACTTTGGCAAGGTGGATGGTTTGAACGAAAGGTGGAACACGGTGCTGGCGCAGCATGAAGAGCTCGAGTGGCTCGGCTGGATTCGCAACAGGGGTGGATTTCACTACATGAACGCGAACCAATGGGCGCCGGGCTTAGAAGACTCAATGTGCGACGGCGCCTACATCTGGACGGGTAGGCGATATGGCGACACGTACTTCCATTGGGCGGAGATGACTGCCGCCTTACCGGCGATGCGACACGTTGACGCGGCCGATCCGTTCAGAGGTCTTGAACAAATGGTCGAAGATCTGGGCCAACTGCTAGGGGATTTAACCGATTGCCTCGCGCTTGGGTTGCAAGCCTTTATGAGGACGAGCGGCATTGGCAGCGAGCTCGCTGAGGCGACCCGCTTCGAGGCTCCAATGCTTGAGCCTCATGCATTGCACTATTTCTTTGCTGACCCGCGGTTGAACGAATAGGGCGATGTCGGTGGACTGGCAATATTGAGAAAATAGTCGGAGTTCCGAGCGTGCTATTTTTCCTTTGCGTCCCAACTGACATCAGGAAATTTTGAGCGAACGAATTCCGAGCTGCGGGTGCCGCCGGTGGCTCGGTGCAGTCCGTCAGCTATTGTATTGTTGGAGGCGGCGTACAGTCTTCAGTTATATGTCATTGATTGCTCACGCAAGCGTATCCAATCCATCAATGTTCATGTGATTCCAAAATTTTGTGCCGCTCATCCAGAAATCCCTCCAGCGGTTGATGTCAAGCCTCTCATGCCCTGCTCTAACTGCTGCGCGAAGCTCATCTCCACTTTTGATTCCAGTGACTTTCGCAAGCTTCTGGAAATCGCGATGACGTGTCGCCTTCAGGAAGAATGGGAACCCGCCAGAGCGAGTTGAGTAAAGAAGGGTTTGTGGGTACCACCAAGCGCCCTCTGTGATACAGGTCATCATCAGAATTAACAGTTCGCCTTGCATCACATCGGTGAAAGGGAGGTCAGTGCGATCCGCTTGGCGCTTTACAAGTTCGGCAGTCGGTGCCTTAAGGCTCTTTCCTGCTGGTGCAAGAATTTGGAGCGCGTCGGAATCTCCATAGAACGCATCGAATCTCTTAAATCTCTCAGAGCCAAGAGATTCAGTCTCGGGCAGAAGATAATGATTGGTTAGAATGACATGAAGACTGTCAAATGAGTTGGTCTTGATAAGAGCAGCCACTACGTATAGAAAGGTCTCGTACGCGAACACTCGGTGTGCGTCAAACCACGCGTCGCTCCAAGAATTTACTTCAGGGGGCCTCGACTTGAGTTCAAGTAACCGCTCCAGCATCGAGACTAGTGTTTCGTCGAACTCCCCCGAAGGCTGGGTCGCAGATTCGAGTAGTACCCAATCGACAATGTGGTCGCGTACGAGTTTAAGCTTGCTACAGTCTTCCAGAATGCGCTGACCCATACTCTCAACATCAGGTCGTTCTCGAATGCGCAAAGCATCTGCGTATTGAAAGCAAGCGTTGAAAAAATCGGTGCGATATACGTTATGTCCTGTCTTCCCATGTAAGATTGCTTGCTTAAGCGCCGCAAATTTTGTCAAGGCGGGGCTTACCGGAGTTTGAACATCTGTTGTGACGTAGCTAGGCGCCTTGCCTAATGCTGGCTTCTCGTGGGCGGGCTTTCCGTAAAGAACTCGCACAAGTTGTTCCCAGTTGCCGCTCGCAGCCTCAGGACTGGAAAAGTCAATCCAGATACGAGACTTTAGAAAGACTGGGAGGAATGGTTCCGCGACATCATTGAACTCGCAGGCAATCGGGATAAATTTGGATTGTTGAACTTTTGAATATATCTCGCGCGAGATAATTTGTGACTCGGTACCAACTCCTGCCTTGCGAGAATCTGCCTTGGCAGCGTACTCAGAATCGGAGAAGATCAAAATGTGGGTAACCGTGGTGTCGGTGACCATCTTTTCCATGAAGGAGTATTTGTCGTCACCTTCCTTCAGGTGCCAAATGTCGAGAACAACATCGATTCCGTCGCTCACCATCTGCTCGGCCCATTCGCGGATTCGTGCTTGATGCCCTGGAGAGGACCAGCTGTAAGAGATGAATACCTTAGGGTTCATGTAGTCCTTGAGAGAGCTAAGCCTTGTTGGAGGTGATTCGCATCGCGTAGAACATGCCATGCGCAATGCCGCTACCCTAGCCTTTGGTTAGCCGGCACGGCGGCCGTTGAGCGACGGATTCCGGCCGGAGTCGCCATCCTAGTCGACGTTCAACTCGAAACTAACAGTGGTCTTGAGATCATGGTGCAGATGTTGATGCGCGACAACGCGCATCGGCTCCAATCCCATTGCACCCAATCAAATTGAGTGATAACAATCGGCACCCCTACACCGCAGGAGTACCCGATGCTCACCCGCCCCCTGATCCTCGCCGCCGCCCTGGCCTTCACCGCCACAGCCTCCTGGGCCGACACCGCCACCTGCCACGCCAAGTCCGCCGAGAAAAAGCTCGCCGGCGCAGCCAAGAACTCCTTCCTGACCAAGTGCGAAAAAGACGCCGCAGCCGCCTGCACCACGGCGGCGGGCGAGAAGAAGCTCTCGGGCGCGGCCAAGACCAGCTTCACCAACAAGTGCGTGCGCGACGCGGTGGGCGCCGAGGCGCAGAAGCCGGCC
>CABHOJ010000139.1 GCA_902168195.1 uncultured Methylotenera sp. | reverse complement strand
GCTGGATACATAAAGAAAAAGCCCCGCGATTGCGGGGCTTTTTCACTTGGCGATAGGCCAAGCTGTTTTGAAAAATCTGCCGAGCGATGTCAGGTCGGGTGCGCACGGAGCACAGGAACCGGAATGTACATTTAAGTACTTGAGGATTCCGAGCACCGCGCAAACCCGAGATGGCGAGCGCAGGCATTTTTCATACAGCTTTTACATCATGCCGCCCATGCCACCCATACCGCCCATATCACCACCCATCGCCGGTGCATCTTCCTTCGGCAGTTCGGCTACCAGTGCGTCGGTGGTCAGGATCAGGGCTGCAACGGAGGCAGCGTTCTGCAGGGCGGAACGCGTGACCTTGGCTGGGTCCAGTACGCCCAGTTCTACCAGGTCGCCGTAGGTACCGTTGGCAGCGTTGTAACCATAGTTACCCTTGCCTTCGAGGACCTTGTTGACGACCACGGATGGTTCGTCACCGGCATTGGCCACGATCTGGCGCAGTGGCTCTTCGATCGCGCGCAGCACGATCTTGATGCCGGCGTCCTGATCCGGATTGTCACCCTTCAGTTCCTTGATGGCGGAACGGGCGCGCAGCAGGGCTACGCCACCACCGGCGACGATGCCTTCTTCGACGGCAGCACGGGTCGCGTGCAATGCATCTTCGACACGGGCCTTCTTTTCCTTCATTTCGATCTCGGTGGCAGCGCCGACCTTGATCACGGCAACACCACCTGCCAGCTTGGCGACGCGTTCTTGCAGCTTCTCACGGTCGTAATCGCTGGTGGCTTCCTCGATCTGCTTCTTGATCTGGGTGATGCGGCTCTTGATGCTGTCTTCGTTACCGGCGCCGTCGATGATGGTGGTGTCTTCCTTGCCCACTTCGATGCGTTTGGCTTGGCCGAGGTCGTTGAGGCTGACATTCTCGAGCTTGAGGCCGAGTTCTTCAGCGATCACAGTACCGCCGGTGAGGATGGCGATATCTTCCAGCATCGCCTTGCGACGGTCGCCGAAGCCAGGGGCCTTGACGGCGACGGTCTTCAGGATGCCGCGGATGTTGTTCACGACCAGGGTGGCCAGGGCTTCGCCTTCGATGTCTTCAGCGATGATCAGCAGTGGACGGCCAGCCTTCGCGACTTGCTCCAGTGCTGGCAGCAGGTCACGGATATTGGAGATCTTCTTGTCGTACAGCAGTACGAACGGATTTTCCAGCAACGCGATCTGACGGTCGGCGTTGTTAATGAAGTAGGGGGACAGGTAACCACGGTCGAATTGCATGCCTTCGACGACGTCCAGTTCGTTCTGCAGGCCGGAACCGTCTTCCACGGTGATCACGCCTTCTTTGCCGACCTTGTCCATCGCATCCGCGATGATCTGACCGATATCGGTGTCGGAGTTGGCGGAGATGGAACCGACTTGGGCGATCTCCTTGCTGGTGGTGGTCGGCTTGGAGATCTTCTTGATCTCTTCGACGATGGCGATCACGGCCTTGTCGATACCGCGCTTGAGGTCGGTCGGGTTGAAACCGGCGGCAACGTACTTGAAGCCTTCGCGAACGATGGCTTGTGCCAGTACGGTCGCGGTCGTGGTGCCGTCACCGGCGTTGTCGGAGGTCTTGGAAGCGACTTCCTTCACCAGTTGTGCGCCCATGTTCTCCAGCTTGTCCTTCAGCTCGATCTCCTTGGCCACGGACACGCCGTCCTTGGTTACGGTCGGCGCGCCGAAAGAGCGCTCGAGCACGACGTTACGACCCTTAGGGCCCAGCGTGACCTTGACGGCATTCGCCAGGATATTGACGCCATTGACGATCTTGGCACGTGCCTCATCGCCGAAAATTACTTGTTTTGCAGCCATTTGTATCTCCTAGAATCTAATTCAGTAATCGATGACGAAAGGGATTAAGCTTCAACGACACCCATGATGTCTTCTTCGCGCATGACCAGCACCTCTTCGCCGCCGACCTTGACGGCCTGGCCAGCGTACTTGCCGAACAGCACCTTGTCGCCGACCTTGACGTCGAGGGCGATGGTCTTGCCGTTGTCATCCTTCTTGCCTGGACCGACAGCGATCACTTCGCCTTGATCCGGCTTCTCAGCGGCGGTGTCTGGGATCACAATGCCAGATGCGGTCTTGCGTTCTTCTTCAAGGCGCTTAACAATAACGCGATCATGTAAAGGACGGATTTTCATGCGGAGTTCTCCTTAAATTGGGTTGATTCACTAACATGGTTCGTTACGAATTCTTGAATAAAGGGGTGCTGTTAGCACTCTTCCTTCTTGAGTGCTAATAATAAGGGCGACGCAGGCATTTTTCAAGTGCGATGCGGCTAAACATTCATCGATTTGGAGTACGGGTGACAGAGAATTCATTGATCAACGCATCGATCCAGCAGCTGAACCTAGGCTATGACGCGCTGCAGGACAGGTTGTTATTGCGCCTGGGGCTGAGCGACGGTACCGAGATCAAGGTCTGGCTGACACGGCGGATCGTCAAGGCCGTGTGGGGCTTGCTGCAAAGTGCAGACCTGTTGCCGGTGACGGCGCCTGATATGTTCACCTCCCAGACCAGCGACGCGCTCGACCAGGCGGCGAAACAGGTCACAGAACAAAAGGCCATGAAACAACTCGACTTCACCGAAACCTACGACGCCAGCCGCACCAACTTGACGGATGCCCCGATCCTGCCCAGGGAGTGCCGCATCCTCGCCCTAGATAACGGACAGCATGTGATGGAGCTGCTGGCGGACGAGCAGCTCAACCTGCGCATCCCCATGAATCAGGAACTGATCCAGGCCTTGACCAATATGTTGCAGATCACGAGCAAGGAAGCTGGCTGGGATCTGAGTTTCGCCGAAGGCGTCACGCTGATGCCTGAATCCGCCAACCGGCCGGTATTGCACTAGATGGATAACGAGACCTTGTTGAACCGCAGTCTGCAGGCGGTCTGGCATCCATGTACGCAGATGAAGCATCATGAGGCCTTGCCGCTGATCCCCATCCAGCGCGGCGATGGGATCTGGCTGCACGACTTCGACGGCAAGCGCTACCTCGATGGTGTGAGTTCCTGGTGGGTCAACCTCTTCGGCCACAACCATCCGCGCATCAAGCAGGCGATCAAGGACCAGCTGGACCTGCTCGAGCATGTGATCCTGGCAGGATTCACG
>CABHOJ010000138.1 GCA_902168195.1 uncultured Methylotenera sp. | reverse complement strand
ATCCTCCACAGCAGCGGCGCATGGCGCAGCTCCATGAAATCCAGGATCACCAGGGCGCCCTTGACACAGGCCAGACCCAGCATGATCAACATGGGCAGCGCGCCGACCATGCCGCCCTCGCCCATGCCCCAGGTTGTCAGCGTGGCGGCCAGCATGACGAGCCAGGCGCGGTTGGCGGGATTGTTCAGGAAAGTCATGATCAGCGCATCACATAAACGAGCGGAAACAACACGATCCAGGCCAGATCGACCATATGCCAATAGGCTGCGCCCGTTTCCAGGCCGTGCACATCGTGGCTGCCGTAGGCGCCGCGCCGGAGCTTGAACAACAGGATGGTCAGAACGCAGACCCCGAGCACGACATGCATGAAGTGAAAGAAGGTCAGCGAGAAGTAGAACATGTGGAAAGTGTCGGTATCCATGGTCAGGCCGGCCGCGAACTTAGCCCGGTATTCAATGACCTTGACGATCAGGAAGCCCACGCCACATGCCAGGGCGACGGCCATCCAGCGCACGGCCTGAACCTGCAGATCGGCGCGCGCGGCCTGCACGGAGCGCACCACGCACCAGCTGCCACTGATCAGCAGCACCGTATTCAGGGCGCCGAGATTGAGATTCAGGCCTGCTTGCGCCGCATTGAAGGCCTCGACATTGAAGGCTCGCGTCACCGCATAGGCGACGAAGAACACGCCGAAGGCAAGCAGCTCGGCGATGATGAAGAACCAGATCGCCAGATCGCCGTGCAGATGCGGCTCAACGCCGGCGGAGACGGGTCGCGGATTAATTGTGGTATCCATGATGCAACTTTAAGCCGGTAAGGGGTCGTTGTACTTGACCTAGCGCAAAAAAAGCGGCGCCCGCAGGCGCCGCTTTCATGCTTTTGACAACGCGCTTCAAGCGGCGCGTTCTTCACCCTTGATGAAGAAGCTGACCAGATAGGTCACCACACCGATCAGGAAGACCAGGCCGGCCGCTTCGCGCATCCAGTAGAACAGACTGATCTGGTCTTGGGTCGCCATGAAGCTCAGCGGCGTGTCGCTGACGCGCTGCAGCCACACTTGCAGAATGCCCGCAGCGGTGAGGAACAGCGTGATGAAGACCATGGACACGGTCATCAGCCAGAACGCCCACATTTCGACGACCTGTGCCTTGTTGCTGTTGGCGGCACGACCGCGCATCAGAGGCATGGCATACGAGATCATGGTGAGGACCACCATCACATAGGCGCCGTAGAAGGCCATGTGCCCGTGAGCAGCCGTGATCTGCGAACCGTGGGTGTAGAAGTTCACCGGTGCCAGGGTGTGCAGGAAGCCCCACACGCCGGCGCCGAGGAAGGCCATCACGCCGGTGCCGAGCGCCCACAGCGTGGCGGCGCGGTTCGGATGCTCGCGACGACGGCGATTCACCATATTGAAGGCGAACAGCGTCATGGCGAAGAAGGGAACCGGCTCCAGAGCCGAGAAGATCGAACCCCACCACTGCCAGAACTCCGGCGCACCGATCCAGAAGTAGTGGTGGCCCGTGCCGACCATGCCCGAGACCAGCGCGAGCGTGATGATGACGTACAGCCACTTTTCGATCACTTCGCGGTCGACGCCGGTGACCTTGATCAGCACGAAGGCGAGGATGGCGCCGAGGATCAGTTCCCACACGCCTTCAACCCACAGATGCACCACCCACCACCAGTAGAACTTGTCCTTGACGAGGTTGTGCGGATTGTAGAAGGAGAACAGGAAGAAGATCGCCAGACCCCACAAGCCGAGCATCAGCACGGAGGCGATTGCGGTCTTGCGGCCCTTGAGGAAGGTCATCGAGAGGTTGTAGAGGAAGCCCAGCGCCACAATGACGATGCCGATCTTGGTGATCGTCGGTTGTTCGAGGAATTCCCGCCCCATCGTCGGCAGCAGGTCGTTGCCGGTGATCTTGGCGAGCGTCGCGTACGGTACGGCCAGATAGCCGATCACCGTCAACGCCGCGGCGACGAGGAAAATCCAGAACAGGATCAGCGCGAGCTTGGGGCTGTGCAACTCCGTCTCGGCTTCTTCCGGCACCAGATAGTAGGCAGAACCCATGAAGCCCATCAGCAGCCACACGATCAGTGCGTTGGTATGCACCATGCGCGCGACGTTGAAAGGAATGTGCGGGAACAGAAAATCGCCGATCACGTACTGCAGACCCATGATCAGCCCGAACAGTATCTGGGCGACAAACAGGCCCATGGCGGCAATGAAGTAAGGTTTGGCAACCGCTTGTGATTTGTATTTCATTTTCGGTCTCCCCTTAACCTTCGATGTTCGGCGGCCACTTGGCCGTATTGATTTCCGAGGCGTATTTCAGGAAGGCGACCATATCGTCGAGTTCCTGCTCGGTCAGATTGAACTGCGGCATCTGCCGGCGTCCGGGTGCACCAGTCGGCTGTCCCTTGATCCAGGCCTTGATGAAGTCCGGGCCACGACGCTTGTACACATTGCCGAGCTCGGGTGCGAAATAGGCGCCCTCACCCAGCAGCGTATGGCAGCCGATGCAGTTGTTGTTTTCCCAGATGCGCTTGCCTGCGACCACCTGGGGATTGTCGAGCTGCGCGCGCTGGTCGCGCTGTGGCAAGACTTGCTCGGTCCTGAACGTCAGCGCCAGGAGCAGAAGAAAGGAGAAAACAGCCCCCCCGTAGAAAATATTGCGTGCCGCTGACGTCGTAAATGTGCTGCTCATGGTTCCTCCTTCAGCTTTGGTTGCGGTGCAAGTTATAAATGGTATTTCAAATGCAACTTATAGTGCATCTACAACTGACCTTTCATTGATGACGATCAATGTATTTGTAGCTGAATCCCAAGAGACTGATGTCAGAGGAGCTTGCGGCGTAATTTTTACACGCTACAAATAAGAACTACAACGACTTTATGCATGGTTTTATTTTCTGCGCTTTTCTTTTTGGTTTTTTCTGCACGAAAAGGGGTACGGTATGAAACAGAACGTGTTGAAACTCGCTGTATTGCTCGCGGCCCTGCCGCTGTCCATTGGCGCGGCCTCGGCCGCCGATCCGGTCTCGGCCCACACAGACGGGGCAGAAGCGGCCTACCAGGCCGGCGGTTCGCCTCTCGCCAAGGTGGAGATGTACCAGGACATCAATCCCAAGGCGCCGCCGATGACGAAGGAGGAATTCGACAAGGCACGCCAGATCTATTTCGAACGCTGCGCCGGCTGTCACGGCGTGTTGCGCAAGGGCGCCACCGGCAAGCCGCTGACACCGGACAAGACCATTGCCGCCGGCACCGAATACCTCAAGGTCTTCATTGCCTATGGCTCGCCGGCCGGCATGCCGAACTGGCAGACCTCGGGCGACCTGACGCCTGCCCAGGTCGACATGATGGCGCGCTACGTCCAGCAAACGCCGCCGCAACCGCCCGAATTCGGCATGAAGGAAATGAAGGCGACGTGGAAGGTCATTGTGCCGCCCGAGCAGCGACCGAAGAAGAAGATGAACGATTACAACATCGAGAACATCTTCTCCACCACCTTGCGCGACGCCGGTGAGATTGCCCTGATCGACGGCGACAGCAAGAAGATCATCAACATCATCAAGACCGGCTACGCGGTACACATCTCGCGCCTGTCGGCTTCGGGCCGCTACCTGTTCGTGATCGGCCGCGACGGCAAGATCAACATGATTGACCTGTGGATGGAGAAGCCGGACAACGTCGCCGAAATCCGCATCGGCCTCGAAGCGCGTTCGGTGGAAACCTCCAAGGCCAAGGGCTACGAGGACAAGCTGGCGATCGCCGGCGCCTACTGGCCGCCCCAGTATGTGATCATGGACGGCAATACGCTGGAACCGAAGAAAATCATGGCCACCCGCGGCATGACCGTGGATGACCAGGAATACCATCCGGAACCGCGCGTCGCCTCGATTGTGGCTTCGCACTACAAGCCCGAGTTCGTGGTCAACGTCAAGGAAACCGGCAAGACCCTGCTGGTGGACTACACCGACGTCATGCAGACCAAGGTCAAGGAAATTCCGACCGCCAAGTTCCTGCATGACGGCGGCCTTGACAGCTCGCATCGCTACTTCATGGTTGCCGCCAACAACAGCAACAAGATCGCCGCCATCGATCTGAAGGAAGGCAAGCTGACCAAGCTGATCGATGTGGGCAAGATTCCGCACCCGGGTCGCGGCGCCAACTTCATCGATCCGCAATACGGTCCTGTGTGGTCGACCGGCCACCTGGGCGACGAGAGCATCTCCCTGATCGGTACCGACC
>CABHOJ010000137.1 GCA_902168195.1 uncultured Methylotenera sp. | reverse complement strand
CCTTGCGCTTGGTAGCCTTGGGATCGACAACTGCCTTGAACTTCGCACCCGCCACAAACTTTGGCACCGTGCTCGCAGGAATCTTCAGGACTGCACCGGTCGACGGATTCTTGCCCGTACGTGCTGCACGCTTGGCCGACTTGAAGGTACCAAAGCCCACCAGCTGCACGGCATCGCCCTTCTTGACGGCGGTCTGGATGGTGTCGATCAGAGTTTCCAGAACCGCATTGGCGGGGGTCTTGGACAGGTCATTCTTGGAAGCCAGGCTTTCAATGAGTTCTGCGCGGTTCATGAGTATTCGGGGCGATTCAACGTCGAATCAACCAGGGGTTGAATGAGGCCAGCGACGTGTCTGCTCAGGGCGAGTTCGCCGGCCTATTGGCTGCCGATGCCACACTCACTTAGGTAGCAACTATGCCTGCCCAAAGCTTGGAAGCATTTGCTCGATCTCGGCGAGGTTTGCGATCACTAACTGCTTCTCGCCATTGCGCGGCCTGCCGTCGATCTCGAAGTTGAGTGTTCTGAGCGTGTAGAACAGCATCGCTTTCCGACAGGTCACGGTGGAGGTGCCGTTCTTCATCGCGTAGTCGAGCTCGATACCTCGACGCTGTGCGGGCGTGAGGGATGGGTCAGGCTTCAGCACTAGATCAACATATCGGTGCCAGTCAACGTCGTCACTTGACCTGACATCAGAGGCTACTGGCTGTCCTGCGGAAAGAATTCGACCCAGCACGAAGTCTCTGAAGCCTTGCCGAGTCTCGCAGTACGCACGCACATGCCAGCGGATGCCGTCATACCCGAATGCGTGAGGGCTGATAAATCGGGCTGGAACTTCGTCACGGGCAATCGACTGGTACTTGACCATGAGCTTCCCGCATTCCGCAATGGCTTGGACAAGCGGGAAAAGAACCTTGGGTTCAAGACTCCGAGCTGGAAGAGGCACTGACTCCATCGGTGGAGTAAATGACAAGAACGTTTCCTCGCTCGTCAGGATGCCTCGATGAAGGGCGAGGAGCTGAGATAGGTACTGCCGCGCTCCTGAAGTATCGGACCGAGGCATGAATTCTTGCTTGGCCACGTACATGCGTGTGCTGGTGTCGTAGCGCATGTTGTCGGGCATCAATTGCTGGTAGAGCGCGAGGTCGGCAGAGGCCTGAGGAACTGAGATCTTGAAGAACTCAGTCACGTGCTTCCGATTGATCCTGCCTTCCCACTGCAATCGGAAGTCGATGAATTGGAGTCTCCGCTCTTGGCTCCACTTGACTGTGGTGTTCTCGGCGTCGTCATTGGACTGGCTCCTGGGGCCGGCGGTTCGTTTGGCTCGTGTCATTGCGACAGTATATTTTATGTACGCGCATACTAATAATGCGTATAATAAAAATACGCGCTAGGGCAACGTAGCTCCAGAGCACCCGTAACACCTCCGAGGAACCAAAATCAATATGCCCATCGTCAAGAGCTATTCCGTCGGCAACGGCGACATGTTTTCCATCCGCCATAACAGCGACAACTTCACCCAAATTGACTGCTATCTGTGTGCTGACACCGCCGATGAACTCATCGCTGATCTCAAGGAGCAGAGCAAGGGGAAGGGGATCTCGCGGTTCATCTCCACGCATCCAGACCAAGACCACCTGCACGGCATCGAACTGCTTGACGCCGAAATGCCCATCACCAACTTTTACGTCGTAAAGAACCAGGCCACGAAGACTGACGAGACGGAGTCGTTCAAGCACTACTGCAAGTTGCGTGATGACCCGGCGAAGGCGTTCTATATCTCCAAGGGAGTAACACGCAAGTGGATGAACCTCTCAGACGTGGAGCGGGACTCTGCTGGTATCCGGATTCTTTGGCCGGCCACCAACAACACGCATTTCAAGGAGGCGCTCGCAGAAGGTGATGCAGGCAAAAGCTACAACAACATGTCGGCCGTGATTCGGTACGAACTGGAAGGCGGCGCCAGCTTCCTGTGGTTGGGCGACCTGGAGACAGCCTTCATGGAAAGCATCGTCGATGACATCAAGCTGGAGAAGACGACGGTGGTTTTCGCATCCCACCATGGCCGGCAATCGGGAAAAATTCCCAATTCCTGGCTGAAGAAGCTCGACCCCCAGATCATCGTCATCGGTGAAGCCCCATCTCGACATCTGCATTACTACACCAACTACAAAACGATCACGCAGAACAAGGTGGGCGACATCACGATGGAGTGCATCGATGACAAGGTGCATATCTACGTTTCCAACCCGAACTGCGGCATCCGAGAGGATTTCAGCGACGAGTGCAAGTCGACCTACGACAACTACATCGGCACTATCACGGTCGAGACCGAGTACACGCTTGAGGACCCCGCGGCATGAAGGGCTGGGACG
The DNA here is from genome assembly GCA_902168195.1 of uncultured Methylotenera sp. Taxonomy (GTDB): domain Bacteria; phylum Pseudomonadota; class Gammaproteobacteria; order Burkholderiales; family Methylophilaceae; genus CABHOJ01. Next base: position 1,119 of record CABHOJ010000137.1, on the reverse strand, counting down.
TGAACTGGGCCGCTCTCTTTGACAAGATGCTTGATCCGTACGACATCAAAGCACGCCTGTTCCCGGGCCTGCTTGTGCTCGTTCCAGCGATCACGTTCCTTGTGCTGCTATATGGGCGGCAGAGTCCCACGGTCGTCGGCTTGGCGGCGGTACTGGGCTCATGCGGCGGCCCTTACCTTCTGGCCAACTTTGTCCGCTCGTGGGGCCAGCGCGCGCAGGATGGACTGTTTCGAAAGTGGGGGGCGCAGCCGTCCACCATCATGCTTCGCCACCGGGACGGTGTGTTACCCATGCAGACAAAGCTTAGGTACCACGCCCTGATCGAGTCGCGCTTGGCGGTGGTGATGCCGACCGCGGAAGAAGAGCTGCGCAATCCAGATGTGGCAGATTTGGCTTACGCTGCGGCTGCAGATGCTCTGCGGCCCCTCACAAATGACCGCACGAAGTACCCGTTCGTCTTCAAGGAACTCGTCGCATACGGCTTTAACCGCAACGCACATGGCGCACGATGGGTCGGCCTGACTGTCGCCGTTCTAACATTGCTAGCGGCCGCGTTACACGCAGGAGCCTTGCGGTTGTCACCCGTCACGATAGACCTGGCAGCTCTTGGAAATGCCCACATCGTAGTGATGGCGCTCGGGCTTGGCATGGCCGGTCTGTGGTCCCTACACTTCACCAGTGAGACGGTGCGGATGGCCGGCTTCAGTTACGCAAAACGGCTTTGGGAGGCTCTGGAAAAGGTCCCGAAAAAGCCGTCGCGAGCACAGAAGCTTGCGGCCTAATCGGAGTACATGAAGCCTGAAGAGGTCGTCTAAGAGCTCGCACTCTCCGAGACCTCTCTTTGGTGGCAGTTAAGCGAAGTGATCAGTTTTTGGATCTCGTCCGGCTTGGGTGGTCGCAGATGGGCGATCTCGTTGCGGACCTTGGCGACTTTGTGGCACAGGTCCAGCGCGGTGCGCTCGCGGCTGGTCTGCCCATGGAGCGGCGGATTATCCTTGGTCATGGCGGCGATGTCGCCGCATTCGAGCTCATCCACCGGCGTGCGCCGCTCCCTGCCGGTGCGCTCGTCCACCCGCACACGCTCGCCATGGGTAGACGCGAGATGGGACAACAGAAGCG
>CABHOJ010000136.1 GCA_902168195.1 uncultured Methylotenera sp. | reverse complement strand
CTCCGCGATGGCCAACGAATACGGTCGCTGGCCCTGGCCGCGACAGGTCTTCGGCGAGTTCCTGGAGAATATCCAGGCCCAGCAGCCCAAGGCCGTGGTGTTCGATATCCTGTTCAGCGATGCCGATATCTACAACCCGGATAGCGACGCCTATTTCAACGAAGTGATCGCGGGCAGCACCAACACCTATTTCCCTTTTCTGCGTCTGCCTGCAGAACATGACGCACTGAGCCAGGTGAAACCCGACATGATCAAGGGCCTGACCGAGGTGACGCCCGGCAAAGCCGACCAGGAGGCCACCATCGCCGTGGTCTTGCCGCATTTCGAGGCAGCGGTCGATTCTGGCCGGCTAGGCACCCACAACATCTACCCCGACAAGGATGGCATCGTCAGGGAATACCGGCTCTACAACGACGATTACGGCTGGCGATTGCCCTCCCTGCCGATGGCTGTCGCCAAGTCGCTGGGCTATCCGCTGCCCGAGTCGCAGAACGTGCTGCTCAACTGGCGTGGCAAGCCGTTCACCTACCAGTACGTGACCTTCAGTGACGTCATGGCGGATATGAGCGCCAAGAACAAGCAGCGACCGCAGAACGAATTCACCGGCAAGATCGTCCTTATTGGCTCCACCGCCCCCAGCCTGTTCGATCTGAAAGCGACGGCGATGCGAAGATGCATCCGGGCGTCGAGATCCTGGCGACCGCGATCGACAACATCAAGCACAACGATTACCTGTGGGTATGGCGCGGCACGCTGCCCTATCTGCTGCTGAGCCTGGCGATGATCTGGCTGACGACCCTGGCGTTCTACGTCAACGTCGATCGCGATCGCTTCAACAAGGTCTTCAGCATGAGCCAGATCGGACTATTGGCGCTTTCCTATATCGGCATCAATATCACCAACGCTTACCTGGACTTCACCGGGCCGATCACCTGGGCGGTGGCCTATTTCAGTATCGCCAAGGTCTATGCCCTGGCGACGGACCGCGCCTTGCAACGCTGGCTCGCTTACGGCGTGACGGCCGACAAGGACGGGACGCACGTATTGATTATGCCCATCCTGGTCGAGAGCAGCGAGTCTCTCGGCGACAGCCTGCTGAAGAAACTGAAACGGCAACTGGAGCTCAACAGCACGACGCCCAATAACATCGAGGTCATCAAAGGCGTACAGGGCGGCATCTGGGGCCTGTTCACCGACATGGTGGTGGTCAGCTGGTCCTATGCCGAGACCAAAACGCAATACGCCGAGCAAGCAAAACAGGATGCGGCGCAGCTCACGCAAAAGCTGCCGGCGATCCTGCGCGAGATCGGTCTGCCGGACGAGACCTTGGCGCGTTATACCCTGCATGAAGGCGTATTCGTCGCAGGTCAGCCGATCGCCAACCAGTGGCGCAGCCTGTTCGCACAGGCGGTCATCAAGCTGGAACATGTCGAGGCCGGCAGCACCGGCATCGCAGAAGCACCTATGAAAGGTTGAAGTCATGCATATTCGAACTGCACTACTCTTGCTGATGCTGCTACCGGCCATCAGTTTCGCCGCAGACAAAGGCACGGCACTCAAGGCCGACATCTTGCGCGCGCAACCTTATTCCGATGCCAAGGCCGCCGGTTCACTGGCACGCGGCGAACGGGTCGACATCCTGACCAAACAAGGCGCGTGGCTCAAGGTCAAGACGGCGAAGAGCACCGGCTGGGTGCGTCTACTGTCGGTGAAGCGCGGCACTAGTGGCAGCAGCGCCACAGGCCAGGTCTCGGGTGCCTTGAATGTCGCCAGCGGACGTGCCGGCACCGGCCAGGTCGTGGCGACGACCGGCGTCCGTGGCTTGAGCGCTGAAGAACTGAAGAGTGCGACATTCAACGAGGACGAGATCAAGCAGATGGAATCCTATGAACAAAGCAAACCCGCTGCGCAGAAATTCGCAAGCTCGGGCGGGCTGAAAGCCATGAAATTCAGCTACCTGCCGGCACCGGGAGCACAACCATGATCAAGCGATCCCGGCTGGTCTTGATGGCGCTGCTGGCCAGCAGCATCCTTCCGGTGCAGGCCTTCGACCTGAACGACGCGCTCAAGGGCGCCAAGGATGCGATGGAGCAGCAAAAAGGCGACACCTCATCCAAACCGGAAGACAGCAAGGCGCCCGAGACGACCGCCGAGCCGGCAAAACCTGCAATCAACCTGAGGAATCCGAGCCAGGCCGAAGAGATCCAGATCGGTCGTGAGATCACTGGCAACCTGCTTGGCGCCTCAGCCCTGGTCAAGGATGCCGCCCTGCAACGCTATGTGAACCAGGTCGGTCGCTGGGTAGCCAGTCAGAGCGAACGCCCTGACCTGCCATGGCATTTCGGTGTGATCGAAAGCGAAGACCTCAACGCCTTCGCGGCACCCGGCGGCTATGTCGTCATCACCAAAGGCCTGTACCGCAAGATGCAGAACGAAGCTCAACTCGCCGGCGTGCTTGGGCATGAGGTCGGCCATGTGGTGAAGAAGCACCACCTCAAGGTCATGCAGAAACAGCAGCTATTGAATATCGGCGCGGGCCTGCTGGGCGAGAAATACGGCAAGGACAACCATACCGTAGAGAAAGTCATCGGCAGCGGCGCCGAAGTCCTGGCGAGAGGCCTCGACAAGGATGCCGAGTATGAAGCCGACCGCGTCGGGCTCGTGCTGGCGACGCGTGCCGGCTACGAGCCTTATGGATTGCCTGAGGTCTTGCAAGCCATCAGCGAGGCGGATAAATCGGACAAAAGCGTGGCACTGCTGTTCAAGACCCATCCGCATCCCGACGATCGCCTAACCAAGCTAGCTGAAACAGCCGGTAGCAGACTCGACAAGATCACAGGCAAGACCCTGGAGAACCGCTTCTACAAACTCAAGCCTTAGTGCTTTGCGCCTTAGTGCTTTGCCTAAGGGGAGCTCCCTGGTTGGCGTGTTTCAGGTTGGCATGTTCCAGCGCGAACTCATAGATATCCAGCAAGTCTTCCTTACTGACGTCGACGAAGCCATCCATCTTGCCGAGTGCCCATTCGAAATCCTCTTCCGTCAGCCGCACCTGCTTCACCGGTTTGGCCAGGAACTTCTCATGATGCGGATGGTGGGAATCGAACATGGGATAGCGGCGGCCCGGCATCACGTTATTGATGAAAAGGGCCAGCAGGAGCAAGGTGACGGCATTGAGCGCGACCACCTCGTAACAGAAGGCGTAACCCATAGCATGCACTTCCGGCCCGCCCAACACAGCGATCATGGCGGTCGCCGCGCTTGGGGGATGCATGCAATGTAGCAGGTGCATCGCGAAGATCGCCAGCGCCACGGCAGACCCGGTCGCGATGACCGGATGCGGGATCAGGCTGGCACAAGCCACGCCCATGAATGCAGACACGATATGCCCACCGAACATGGGCCAGGGTTGCGCCATCGGGCTGTGCGGCACGGCGAACAACAGGAAGGTGCTGGCCCCCATGGAAGCCAGCACCGGGATCATCACGCTAAATTCCTGCGAGATCTGGGTGACTTCCAGGGTCAAGGCGGCGATAGCGATGAATGCGCCTGCTGACGAGATCAATTTTTCCGAGAATCTGGGATGGCTTGCACGATAGCCAGAGACGAGCTTTTGCAACATATGGACCTGAATACGATTCGATTGCGCCGGTTCGGCGGGGTCGCACATTATAGGGGAATCGCCGCTGCGATCGTCGTTGAAACGCACGACATGCTTCATACCCTTGTCATCGCAGGCCGGTAGAAGCATGTTGAAGCCAGCATCCACAGATCAAGCCATCCACAGGAAGCACCATTGAAGACGACCACACACGCACATCCCATGTTTGCGGGCATCCTCGCCTCGCTGATCTCCGCGAACCTGCTCGCTGCCGAACCGGCGGTCAAGGGTCCGGAAAAAGTAGAAGACTGGTGGAACGCCGGCCAGGCGCATATCCAGCGCAGCGAACAGTTGAAACCGATCACCGGCAAGGCCAGGAACGTCATCCTCTTTGTCGGTGACGGCATGGGCGTCTCCACGGTCACAGCAGCGCGCATCCTCGAGGGTCAGATGCGCGGTCAGACTGGCGAAGAGAATGCCTTGTTCTTCGAGACCCTGCCGCATGTCGCGCTCTCCAAGACTTACACCTGGGACCAGCAGACCCCCGATTCCGCACCCACCATGACCGCCATGATCACGGGGTACAAGGCACGCGACGGGATGCTGTCGGTGGATCACACCACGCACCGGGGCGAATGCGATGCCGGTGCAATCGCGAAACGCAGCTTGCCCACCTTGCTCGAACAAGCAGCCGAGGCCGGTAAGGCCACCGGTATCGTGACCACCGCCCGCATCACCCACGCGACCCCAGGCGCGACCTATGCCCACACACCCGACCGGGACTGGGAAGGCGACGCCATGCTGCCGCCGAACTGCGGCGTCAAGGATATCGCGCGCCAATTGGTCGAACTCTCGCCTACCGTCATGAATAGCCTCAAAGTCGCTCTGGGCGGCGGCCGCGACTTCTTTAGGACGACGGCGCAACCCGACCCCGAATATCCGGACAGGAGGGGCACACGCAAGGATGGTCGCGACCTCATTGAAGCCTGGCTGGCGAGCCGCAACCAGCTTGCCAGCGGTAGCCGATATGTCTGGGACAAGACGGGCTTCGATCAGGTGGATCCCAAGACCACCCCTTTCCTGCTGGGACTGTTCGAACCATCGCACATGCAATGGGAGGCGGACCGGGCCAAAGATGCGGCTGGCGAACCGTCACTGAGCGAAATGACACGGAAATCCCTGGCCATGCTGCAAGGTAGCTCACAAGGATACTTCCTGCATGTGGAAGCCGGCCGCATCGATCACGGTCACCATGCCGGCAACGCCAAGCGCGCCCTGTTGGATACGATAGAACTCGCGAAAGCGGTGAAAACGGCGTACGAAATGACCGATCCCAGGGAAACGCTCATCATCGTCACAGCGGACCACAGCCATGTCTTCACCATCGCGGGTTATCCTCACCGCGGGAATCCCATCCTGGGACTGGTGAAGCCTGTGCCTGAGCAGGATGGTATCCCGCCCGATGTTGCCCGGGATGCGCATGACCTTCCCTACACCACCCTCAATTATGCGAACGGGCCCGGTGCCAAGAACCGATCACCCGCGGGCGGCAGGCCAGACCTGGTGCATGTCGATACCAGCGCCCTCGACTACAAGCAGGAAGCGATCGTCGAATTCAAGTCCGAGACGCATGGCGGAGAGGATGTGGCGATCTATGCCTCCGGGCCCAAAGCCCACCTGATCCATGGCGTCATGGAGCAGAACTGGATCTACCATGTGATGCGCGCAGCCTTCGGCTTATCTTCCAAGCACTAGCTATAAAAAAACGGACGTTACCTGCAGGAGACAGGTAGACGTCCGTTCTTGGGCTCGATCGCGCCAGAATGGCGCCGGATCAAGCGTTGGCGCTAATCATTGGCATTGTCGCCTAAATTAGACATTGGCGATTCAGTCATGGCCACGACCACGTCCGTGCTTATGATGCCCATGTCCATGGCGATGACCGCCATGCCAGTGGTGCCCAGGCCCATCATGGTAGCCGAAGCTCACCCGCGGCCCATAGTAGATCGGTGCCGGGCGATAATACACGGCCGGTGGCGGTCCGTAGTAAACAGGCGGTGGCGCAACGTAAATCGGGGCTGGGCCGTAATGATATGGCGTGCCGATGTTCAGGCTGAACCCGACCGAATCGTGGGCGTTCGCCTTGGAGACGTTCGCCGCCATCGTGCAGATGGCGAGCAATATGATGAGGTAATGCTTTTTCATGTTGGTCTTGCTCCTGATGACTGATAATTTCTGCACCGAGCGATGGATACAGTGCTTGACAGTCATACTGCAAAATCCAGACCAACTTTTTATCTCATTGTTTTTATTAAATATCTTTATGTTTCTATTAAATGGCCGTCTTCAATACGTCTCAAATGTGAGACAACCAGGCCGTGCCATCCATGTCGAGATGCCAGACGATTGAGGAGAAGCGGCGGCGATCAGCCTGTGATGGCGTACTCGATCTCGAGTACGTGATGTTTCCGCACCACCGACAACGCCTGCTCGGCCAATGCGGGCGATGCTTTCTCGGTGAGCGTCTGCAGCAAGTCCATGGAATATTTCCGGTCTTTCACGATGGCCGAGGGCTTGAAGGAGAAGCCCTCTTTTCTCGCGGCGGCGATGAAGGAAGATAATTCGGTGAAAGCGGAGGTGTCGAGCGAGATGTCCATGCGTCATGACCTGACTAAAGAAACAGTCGCGCAGTGTAGGCGACCAAGGTTGCGCTTTCATGACAGGCCATTTACAGAAGCCGTCGTGCTACACGGCATTTGATAACAAAAAACCCGGCATCGCCGGGTTTTTCTTGGTTAGTGCTTAGTCCTTCGCAGCGCGCTTGCGCTCGTGCTCCAGCAGATGTCGCTTGCGGATACGGATCGACTTCGGCGTGATCTCGACCAGCTCGTCGTCATCGATGAACTCGACGGCGGATTCCAGCGTGAGTTGTACAGCCGGTACCAGGCGGACGGCCTCATCGGTGCCGGAAGCACGGACGTTGGTAAGCTGCTTGCCCTTGATCGGATTCACCACCAGGTCATTATCGCGGCTGTGGATACCGATGATCATGCCTTCATACAGGCGATCACCCGGCACGGAGAACATACGGCCGCGATCCTGCAGCTTCCACAAGGCATAAGCCACGGCTTCGCCCTGTTCTGCCGAGATCAGTACACCATTGCGGCGGCCCGGCATGTCCGGCTTCACTGCAGCGTATTCGTCGAAGATATGGGCCATGAGGCCGGTACCGCGGGTCATGGTCAGGAACTCGCTCTGGAAACCGATCAGGCCACGCGCCGGGATACGGTATTCAAGGCGGGTGCGACCATTGCCGTCGGATTCCATGTTTTGCAGCTCACCACGACGACGGCCCAGTTCTTCCATCACAGCACCTTGGCAATCGTCTTCCAAGTCCACCGTCAGGATCTCGTACGGCTCGCATTTCACGCCGTCGATCTCGCGGTAGACCACACGTGGTTTACCGACGGCGATCTCGAAGCCTTCACGGCGCATATTTTCCAGCAGGATGGTCAGGTGCAATTCACCACGTCCTGAGACGCGGAACACGTCGGCATCCGCCGTATCCTCGACGCGCAAAGCGACGTTAACCAGCAGTTCCTTGGTTAGGCGATCACGGATCTGGCGGCTGGTGACGAACTTGCCTTCGGTCCCTGCCAGTGGCGAGGTATTGACCATGAAGTCCATGGTCAGCGTCGGCTCGTCGACTGCCAGCACTTCCAGGCCGACCGGATTCTCGCGATCGGCGATGGTGACGCCGATGCCGATCTCTTCGATACCGGAGATGATGACGATATCGCCAGCTTCCGCTTCTTCGACCGGCACGCGCTCAAGGCCTCGGAAACCGAGTACTTGATTGATGCGGCCTTGACCGCGTTGTTCATTGCCCAGCATGACCACGACACTCTGGCCCGGCTTGATTCGGCCGTTACGGACGCGACCGACACCGAGGCGGCCGGTATAAGTGGAATAATCCAGCGCGGAGATCTGCAGTTGCAGCGGGGCGTTGCTATCGCCTTGTGGCGGGTGTACATGACTCAGGATGGTTTCGAACAGCGGACGCATGGTCTCGGAAGGCTTCTTCATGTCCAGCGTCGCGAACCCATTCAGCGCGGAAGCGTAGACGACAGGGAAATCCAGCTGCTCATCCGTCGCGCCGAGGTTGGCGAAGAGGTCGAAGGTCTGGTTGATCACCCAGTCGGTGCGCGCACCTGGACGGTCCACCTTGTTGATCACCACGATAGGACGCAGGCCCAGGGCCAGCGCTTTCTTGGTCACGAAGCGCGTCTGCGGCATCGGGCCTTCTACGGCATCGACCAGCAGTACTACGCCGTCGACCATGCCCAGCACACGTTCCACTTCGCCGCCGAAGTCAGCGTGCCCGGGGGTATCCACGATGTTGATGTGGGTGCCCTCGAAATTCACGGCGGTGTTCTTGGCCAGAATGGTGATGCCGCGTTCCTTTTCAATGTCACCGGAGTCCATCACGCGTTCGGTGACAGCCTGGTGGGAAGCGAAGGTGCCGGCCTGTTGCAGCAGCTTGTCGACCATGGTGGTCTTGCCGTGGTCAACGTGGGCGATGATGGCGATGTTGCGGAGATTGCGGGACATGAATCGGGAACCGGTTTGATTGAAAGGGCGCGATTCTACCACATAAGGCATTAAAGTAATTCGATAAATCCTTTGACAAATCAGGTCAGGTGCGTATACTGCGCGGCAGATTCAGTCGTTACATGACTGATGATTCATCGCCCTAGCCTCTCGAAGCCCGTGAAATTTTGTGGCTCTCTTGTATTTGTTACCGGTTAGTGGCTATGCCCGTGCGCCGGTAAAAATGCTTCTAAATCATTAGTGTTTTGCGCATCGCTTTCAACACCTCCAGGTGGATGAACGCCATGTGTCTGCTTGCGCCCTTTTAGCTTTATCCTCGAAAGGGAAATTTGTGTCTTTTGAAAATCTGAATTTACATCCAGCCATCCTGCGTGCCATTGAAGAATCTGGCTACACCACCGCGACGCCTATCCAGGCCCAAGCGATCCCTGAAGTCATGGCTGGACACGACCTGATGGCCTCCGCGCAGACCGGCACCGGCAAGACCGCCGCGTTCACCCTACCGGCACTGAACCTGCTGGCGACGCCGCATCCATCGAAGAGCCGTGGTCCACGCATCCTGGTACTGGTACCGACCCGTGAACTGGCCGCGCAGGTCAATGACGCCGCCCGCAAGTACGGCAAGCATATGCGCGCCCGTTGTGTGAGCATCGTCGGCGGCATGCCTTACCCACTGCAGAACAAGCTGCTGAGTCAGCCACTGGACATCCTGGTGGCCACCCCTGGCCGTCTGCTGGACCACATGGAACGCGGTCGTATCGACCTTTCCCGTCTGCAGATGCTGATCCTGGACGAAGCTGACCGCATGCTGGACATGGGCTTCATGCCGGATGTCGAGCGTATCTGTAACCAGTTGTCCGCAGAACGTCAGACCCTGTTGTTCTCCGCGACCCTCGAAGGCAACATCGGGCGTATCGCGCAGCAGATCCTGCGCAACCCGAAGACCATCCAGGTGGCGGCACAGCGCGAGAAGCATGCCAACATCGAACAACGCCTGCATTTCGTCGACGACATGTCGCACAAGAACAAGCTGCTGGAACATCTCCTGATCGATCCTGAAGTCAACCAGGCCATCGTCTTCACTTCCACCAAGCGCCACGCCGACTTGCTGGCAGAAGACCTGTACGCTGCCGGTCACAAGACCGCAGCCCTGCATGGCGACATGACCCAGGGTGCGCGTAACCGCACGCTGACCAAGTTGCGTCATGGCGACGTCAAGGTCCTGGTAGCCACCGATGTCGCGGCACGCGGTATCGACGTTGCCGGCATCTCGCACGTCATCAATTACGATCTGCCGAAATTCGCGGAAGACTACGTTCACCGTATCGGCCGCACCGGCCGTGCAGGTAACACCGGCATCGCAGTCTCCTTCGCCTCCCATATGGACAGGCATCAAGTCCGTAAGATCGAGCAATTCACCGGTCAGCGCATCGAAGCCAGTGTGATCGAAGGCTTCGAGCCTCGTCGTCCGGCACCGCGCACCGATCGTGACGATCGCCCACGTGGCAAGCCGGGTAACAAGCCTGGTTTCAAGGCACGCACCCAGGCCAATGGCCCAGGCAAGGACGCGGCAGGCCGCCCGTTTGGCGAGAACAAGTTCGGGGGCGACCGCAAGTTCGGCGATAACAAGCCAGCTGGCGCTCGCAATGACAACAACCGTGGCAGCACCGCTGGCAAGCGCAGCGATGATCGCTTTGCCGGCGAGAAGCGCAGCTTCGGTGACCGTGCCGCGAAACGTCCACGCACATTCGCATAAATGAATACAGTCACGACAGAAACGACCGAAGAGGTCACCAGTTTCGAATCGCTGGGTCTGGCGCCTGAATTACTGAAGGCGCTGACCGAGTTCGGCTACACGACGCCGACGCCGATCCAGGCGAAGGCGATCCCGCTGGTGCTTGATGGGCGCGACCTGATGGCAGGTGCACAGACCGGCACGGGCAAGACAGCCGCGTTCGCCTTGCCCATGCTGCAGAAACTCTTGCCACTGGCGAGTACGAGCGCCTCCCCTGCCCGCCACCCGGTGCGCGCGTTGATCCTGACGCCGACCCGTGAACTGGCGATCCAGGTCGAGGAAAGTGTCAAGGTCTATGCCAAGCAGACGCCGCTCCGTTCCCTGGTGGTCTATGGCGGTGTCGATATCCGCACCCAGACCCCAAGCCTGATGAAGGGCGTGGAAGTCCTGGTGGCGACACCGGGTCGTCTGCTCGACCACGTCGAACAACGGACGGTGCAACTCGGCCAGGTACAGATGCTGGTGCTAGATGAAGCCGATCGTATGCTGGATATGGGCTTCATGCCCGACCTCAAGCGCATCCTGGCCTTGCTGCCGAAACAGCGGCAGAACCTGATGTTCTCGGCGACATTCTCCAACGAGATCAAGAAGCTGGCGGACGATTTCCTCACCAACCCGACCCTGGTCGAAGTGGCCCGCAGCAATGCCGCCGCTGAGAACGTGACGCAGAAGGTCCACCTGGTCTCGCAGACCGACAAGCATGCCTTGCTCGCGCAGATCCTGCGTGGCGCCGATGCAAGCCAGGCGATCGTGTTCACCAAGACCAAGCTGACTGCCAGTCGCCTCGCACGGCAATTGCAGCGAGAAGGCATCCTGGCGGATGCAATCCATGGCGACAAGAGCCAGAAGGAACGGATCGAAGCGCTGGATGCTTTCAAGCAAGGCAAAGTAGCCGCGCTGGTAGCTACCGACGTCGCAGCACGCGGTCTGGATATCGACCAGTTGCCGATGGTGATCAACTACGAGATGCCCAGTGCGCCTGAGGATTATGTCCATCGCATCGGCCGTACCGGCCGCGCAGGCGCGTTCGGTATCGCCATCTCGCTGGTATCGCCTGAGGAAGAGAAATACCTGAAGGAGATCGAGAAGCTGATCAAGCGCGAGATCCCCAAGGAACCGACCTTCGTCGCGGAAAGAGCGGCGAGACCGGCGGCACGACATGAGCGGCCTTCAGAGAAACCTGCTGGGCGGGATGCGGCGACTTACCGTCGTCCGGAGCGCAAATCGAACGATCCCTGGTTCGATAAGCCTTACGAACCGACCGGTGAGCCTGTCGACAAGACGCCTGGTGCAGCGCGGACGAGCAAGCAGCCCAAGCGTGAGATCGCCGCCTTACTGGGTGGGTTGGGTCGCAAAGAGTAGTCAGCCTTGCCGGTTTCGCATGAAATCGGCAACGCCCCATAACTGTTCCGCTAGCTTGGTCAGTACGGGCTCTTCGATACCGATCTCGTGCATGGCGCGGACCATGCAATACATCCACTGATCGCGCTCGGATTCGCCGATGGCGAACGGCATATGCCGTTTCCTGAGGAACGGGTGACCGTAGCGTTCGATATAGAGCTGGGGGCCACCCGTCCAACCCGTCAGGAACATGAACAGTTTCTCGCGCGCTTCGGTCAGCTCCGCAGGATGCAAGGCACGGATACCGGCTGCCTTCGGGTCGGTGTCCATCACATCGTAGAATTTCTCGACCAGTTCGCGGATACGTTCTACGCCACCAAGCAATTCAAAGAAGGTCGACCGGCTGCTGCCGGGCTCCTGCGGTTTATCCAACATCGATCTATCCCTTGCTTAGGCCGCTACTAGGCTTGAGTCGCAACTAGCTCGCGACCGGTTTGACCAAGTGCGCGGCTTCCTTGGCGCGAAGGCGCGCCTCTTTCACATCCTTGCCACGGGCAAGCGCAACCCCCATACGACGACGCACGAAAGACTCCGGCTTGCCGAACAGGCGCAGGTCGGATTCCGGCACCGCCAGCGCGGCCTCGATCCCCTCATAACTCAGATTGTCACTTTCGACGCCACCGTAGATCACGGCACTCGCGCCTGGCGCTGCCAAGGCGACATTGACCGGCAGGCCGAGGATGGCTCGCGCATGCAAGTCGAATTGGCTGAAACGCTGGCTGGCCATGGTCACCATGCCGGTATCGTGCGGGCGCGGACTGACTTCCGAGAACCAGACATCATCACCCTTCACGAACAACTCCACACCGAAAAGACCCAGGCCACCCAGGCTCTCAGTCACCTGCGCGGCGATCTGCTGCGCGCGTTCCAGGGCGATGGGCGCCATGGCCTGCGGCTGCCAGCTTTCGACATAGTCGCCCTTCTGTTGCAGATGGCCGATCGGTTGGCAGAAATAGGTCTGGATCGCGCCGCCTGCGTTCTTGGCGCGTACTGTCAGCAAGGTGATCTCATAATCGAAATCGATCTGGCCTTCGACGATGACCTTACCCTGGTTGACCCGCCCGCCAGTCGCTGCGTAATTCCAGGCGGCTTCGACCTCGTCCGGCCCTGTGATACGGGACTGCCCTTTACCGGAAGACGACATGGTGGGCTTGATGAAACATGGATAACCGATACCGCTATCGATGGCACTCTGCAAGGATTGCAGGCTATCGGCGAAAGCATAGGGCGAGGTCGGCAGCCGCAAGTCCTCGGCAGCCAGACGACGGATGCCCTCACGGTTCATCGTCAGCTGTACGGCTTTCACGGTGGGGATGACACGCGTGTCACCTTGCTGTTCGATGGCGGCCAGGGTCGAGGTGTTAAGCGCTTCGATCTCCGGCACGATGAGATGCGGCCGCTCTTTGGCCACAAGTTCGCGCAGTGCCTGGTCGTCGGTCATGTCGATGACATAGGCACGGTGTGCGACCTGATGGCCGGGCGCATTGGCGTAACGGTCCACGGCGATCACTTCGACACCGAGTCGTTGCAGGGCGATGATCACTTCCTTACCCAGTTCTCCGCTGCCTAGCAGCATGACACGGGTGGCAGACGACGTTAGCGGGGTGCCGATTCTCATGTATGACTCCATCTTTCTGAAGTGCAAAATCATATCATGGCGGTCAAGCGGGGTCGCCGCTTTGCTGATGTGTTGCCGATTAGAGACGAAATCCCTCGAAAACCGTCGTTACCACCTCAACAACATCCGGCAACATGTTGTTTTAATGTTATTTTTATGGATTGGCCCGGGTTTTGCAATGGTCATGCCAGCTTGCTAGTGAATGCAAGTACAGCATATTCGGGGAGAAGCATATGGCA
>CABHOJ010000135.1 GCA_902168195.1 uncultured Methylotenera sp. | reverse complement strand
GCGCCGACGATGCGCGCCGACTTCTTGTAGGCCTTGTTCCAGTCATTGCCGAGCTCGTGCATGGCAAACAGGACGCGGCGGTGCACCGGTTTCAAACCATCGCGAACATCCGGGAGGGCGCGCCCGACGATCACGCTCATGGCGTAATCGAGGTAGGAATGGCGCATTTCCTCTTCGAGACTGATGGGTAAAGTCTCTTTGGCGAACACTGTCATATCGGTCTTTTCCTACGGAAGCAGTGATGAATTCGGACTTGCTTTTGGGATTATTCCGTCCTGATACAGCCACTTGTTTTTCCACCCGGGGAAAGCGTTTTCGGGTACAAATTCAAACAGGTTCTGGAGCGGCAAAAAACTTTCATATTCTAACACGCACAGCCTCCGAATCGCGCTCGTTAGTGCGGCCCGGATGCCATGAAAAGCCCCATGAAAACAGGAAAAACCGGTACTACCGATCTGGCGCCCGACACCCTGCCGCAAAGTGTCGATCTGCTCATCCATGCACGCTGGATCATCCCCGTCGAACCGGCCGGAATAACGCTGGAAAATCATTCGCTTGCCGTTCATGACGGGCGCATAGCCGGGCTACTGCCACGCGCCGAGGCCGAGCAACGCTTCCAGGCGACCGAGATTCAGGAGCTGGGCAACCATGTCCTGCTGCCGGGCTTCGTCAATTCGCACACCCATGCAGCTATGACCCTGTTCCGCGGCCTGGCCGACGACCTGCCGCTGGAGCAGTGGCTCAACGACCGAATCTGGCCGGCCGAAGGCAAGCATGTCAGCGCGGATTTTGTCCACGACGGCACGCTGCTGGCCGCCGCCGAAATGCTGCGCGGCGGCATCACCACCTGCAACGACATGTACTTCTTCCCGGACGCCGCCGCCCGCGCCTTTGCAACAGCAGGGATGCGCGCCATGCTCGGCATCACCGTGCTTGAGTTTCCCACCCCGTACGCCAGCGACGCCGACGATTACCTGAGCAAGGGCCTCACCGTCCGCGATCAATGGCGCGACGTCTCCATGCTTTCATTCAGTCTCGCCCCGCACGCGCCCTACACCATCAGCGACAGGACTTTCGAACGCATCGCCTCGCTCTCCGCACAACTCGATCTCCCGGTGCATATCCACGTGCATGAGTCACGCAGCGAAGTCGAGGACAGCCTCAAGCAGCATGGCATGCGTCCGCTGGCGCGCCTGCATGGGCTGGGGCTCGTCAATCCCAATCTGATTGCGGTTCACGCCGTGCATCTCGACGCGGGCGATATCGCCCTCCTGTCTCGGGAAG
This sequence comes from uncultured Methylotenera sp., assembly GCA_902168195.1. GTDB lineage: Bacteria > Pseudomonadota > Gammaproteobacteria > Burkholderiales > Methylophilaceae > CABHOJ01. The sequence goes on along the minus strand of CABHOJ010000135.1, from coordinate 9,631 downwards.
GCGTCAGCGTCGCGCACAACCCGACTTCGAACATGAAACTTGCCAACGGCGCCTGCCCCGTTGCCAGCCTGGTTCGCCAGGGTATCAATGTCGGTCTGGGCACCGACGGTGCCGCCAGCAACAATCGGCTCGACATGTTCCAGGAAATGCGACATGCCGCCCTACTCGCCAAGCTGACTGCCAACGACCCGACCGTGTTGGATGCGCATACCACTCTGCACATGGCAACCCTAGGCGGTGCCAGGGCCATGGGGCTGGATGCAGACATCGGTTCTCTGAAAATCGGCAAATTTGCGGATTTGTGCGCGATCTCGTTGCAAGACTGGATTGTCCAGCCCTGTTTTGACCCTGTCTCCCACCTCGTTTATGTCACCGGGCGCGAACAAGTCAGTCATGTATGGGTGGGGGGGCACTGTCGTGTAAATGCCCACAAGCTGGTCGATTTCGACGTGGCCGCGTTGCTACCTGTCATAAACCTGTGGCAAAATAAATTGCAGGTCTGAGACGGTTTCAACTTACGGTTCTTGCCGTATCAGCCAGTTCGGTGTTTAATGGCATATGCATGTAGTCTCAGATGGATAGCTGTAACACTGGATGTTGGCGGGAGACCGTCAATGCAAGACTTCAAACAAGCAGTACTGTCCGCATTCGAACGAGGGAAAACAAATGCTCAAACAAGTCATCAAAAATTCCGTCCTGCTCGCTGCCCTTCTCGGTGCCAGCGCTGCAACCTTTGCTCAGACCCCGGTTGACACCAAGGGCGTCGTTCCCTACGTGATCGACGGTCGCGGTCTCGTCGCCAAGAGCGGTACCGGCCTCTGCTGGCGTACCGGCTTCTGGACCCCGGCTGCTGCCGCGGATGCCAAGGCTGGCGCGCTGCCGATCGGCTGCGAATGCGACAAGGATCTGCTGCCGAAGGATAAGTGCGACGCCAAGGCGACTGCCGCCAAGGCCGGTGGCACCAAGCCGACCAGCGACAAGATCACCCTGAACGCCGACGCGCTGTTCGACTTCAACAAGGCTGATCTGCGTCCGGAAGGCAAGGCCGCTCTTGACGAGCTCTACACCAAGGTCAAGCGCATCAAGCTGGAAGTCCTGATCGCTGTCGGCCACGCTGACCGCTTCGGTGACGACGCTTACAACCAGAAGCTGTCGGAAAAGCGCGCTGAATCCGTGAAGGCCTATCTGGTCTCCAAGGGTATCGAAAAGAACCGTATCTACACCGAAGGCAAGGGCGAAAAGAACCCGGTTACCAAGCCGGAAGACTGCAAGGGCGCAAAGAGCCCGAAGGTCATCTCTTGCCTGCAGCCTGACCGTCGCGTGGATGTGGAAGCCGTCGGCGTCTACTCCTGGCAGTAATTCCGGAAGCGCCCTTCGGGGCGCCCGGCAAAAAAGCCCCGCTCCGGCGGGGCTTTTTGTTTGTGCGACGAGGCGGTACTTTTCTGCCCGACGCCTGTCGCAGCCGATGGAGTTTGACGTAAGCTTATACTCATGAACACACTCAACGCCGACCCTCACGAGCTCGCAAAATTCGGCGAGCTGGCCCATCGCTGGTGGGACCCGAATTCCGAATTCAAGCCGCTGCACGAAATCAATCCATTGAGACTGGACTGGATCGAGTCTGCCGCGCCGCTCGCCGGCAAAAAGGTGCTTGATGTCGGCTGCGGCGGCGGCCTGCTGTCTGAAGGAATGGCTGCCCGCGGTGCCCACGTCACAGGTATCGACTTGTCGGAAAAGCCCCTCGGCGTCGCCCGCCTCCATCTCTTTGAAAGCGGCCTCAATGTCGACTATCGGCTGATCTCTGCAGAAGCCATGGCCGGAGCGCACCCGGGCGAATTCGATGTGGTCACTTGCCTCGAGATGCTGGAACACGTACCCGACCCCGCCAGCATCGTGGCCGCTTGCGCCCGGCTGGTGAAGCCGGGCGGCAGCGTTTTCTTTTCCACGCTCAACCGCAACCCCAAGTCCTACCTGTTTGCAGTCGTCGGTGCGGAGTACGTTCTTAATCTGTTGCCCCGCGGCACCCATGACTATGCCAAGTTCATCAAGCCGGCGGAACTCAGCCGTCAATGCCGCAACGCCGGTTTGGCCGTCGAAGAAATACGCGGCATGAGCTACAACCCCTTTAGCAAGACTTACAGCCTCGGCCAGGACAGCAGCGTCAACTATCTCGTACGTACACGGCGTGACGTTGGAAATGTCTGAGGGCGGCGTGGTCGAAGCCGTATTTTTCGACCTCGACGGCACCCTGGCAGATACCGCACCGGACCTGGGCGGCGCGCTCAATCGGGTGCGCGGCGAAGAAGGTCTGAAACCTGTACCGCTGCATCTGCTGCGCCCGGTCGTGTCGCAAGGCGTACGCGGATTGTTGCGCGTCGGTTTCGGCCTGCTGCCGGATGACGCGGCCTATCCGGCCTTGCAGGAAAGAGTGCTGACGCATTACGAGCAGCACATCTGCCGGGAAACGGTGTTGTTCGCCGGGGTGGCAGAATTGCTTGACGCGCTGGATGCCCGCAAGCTGCCGTGGGGCATCATTACCAACAAACGCTCCCGCTACACTGACCCACTGGTCCGTGCGCTGCGGCTTGACGAGCGAGCGGTCGCGGTGGTCAGCGGCGACACTGCGGGCGTGCCCAAGCCCGCACCCGAACCCATGCTGCATGCCTGCCGTGTCGCCGGCGTCAATCCGGAAAACTGCTGGTATGTCGGTGACGACCTGCGCGATGTGCAGGCGGCACATGCCGCGAACATGCGCGCAATCGCCGCGGCTTGGGGTTATCTCGGCGACGGATCGCCGCCCGAAGACTGGCATGCGGAAGTGCTGGCGCACAGCCCGGCCGATATCACCCGCGCCATCGGCCTGGATTGATACTCCGCACAAGAAAATCATCCATAATCGCAACACCACCTTCGCGGCGAGAGGCAATGACAATTCCGGGCTTTGGCGATAGCGTCGAAATCACGAACGCTGAATACGCACAATTCCAGCAGCTGATCCACAAGATCGCCGGCATCAGCATGAGCGACAGCAAGCGCACCCTGCTCGTCGGTCGTCTTGGCCGTCGCCTGCGGCATTACAAGATGTCGAGCTACAGCGACTATTACAAGCTCGTCACCGGCCCTACCGGCAAACAGGAATTGCAGCAGATGGTCGATCTCCTGACGACCAACGAGACCTATTTCTTCCGCGAGCCTCGCCATTTCGAGTTTCTGACCAACACCATCCTGGCGCAACATCCGCCCGGTCAACCCTTCAACGTCTGGAGCGGCGCGTCGTCAACCGGCGAGGAAATCTACACCTTGTGCATGGTGCTGGCAGACAAGCTGGGCGCCAAAGGCAACTGGTCGGTACTGGGGTCGGACCTCAGCACCCAGGTGCTCTCGGTTGCAGAGAAAGGCGAGTACATGCTTGAACGTACGCGCGGCCTGCCGCCCGCCTATCTCAACAAGTACTGCCAGCAAGGAAGTGGTGACAGGCAGGGTTACTTCACAGTCAATGCCGACCTGCGCCAGCACACCAAGTTTCGCCAGATTAACCTGAATCAGCCGATCCCGGAAATCGGCAAGTTCCACGTGATCTTCCTGCGCAATGTGATGATCTATTTCGACAACCCGACCAAGCGTCAGGTTGTCAGCAAGCTCGTGAGCAAGCTGCATCCCGGCGGCTACCTGATCATCGGGCATTCGGAAAGCCTCAACGGCCTGACCGAACAGCTTACCGTCGTGCAGCCGACGATCTACAAGCTGCCCTGATCGGGCTGGTGCCATGCGGCGGAATGCGGCGTCGCCGTATAAGAGCCAGCCGGTGACCCGAGCGAACTCGGATAGATTTGGGAGTTTCCCAGTCACGAACCGGAGCTGCCCTACCCGCAGAAACGGCTGGTGGTAAAGACAGCTACGCCGGCATTTCCCACTCGCCCGACATGAGCTTTTCGGCCCAGAACAGGGCCGTGATGGTTTTGGCATCGGTGATTTCACCATCGCGCACAGCGAGAATGGCATCCGCCAGACTGAGTTCGACGACCTCCAGGAACTCCTCTTGATCGAGCGAATTGCCGACAAAGCTGAGGCCATGGGCGAGAAATATCTCGATCTTCTCGTTGGAGTATCCGATGCAGGGATGCATCGTACCGAGATGACGCCAGGTCCTTGCCTTGTAGCCGGTTTCTTCCTTGAGCTCACGACGCGCGGTATCCAGCGCCGGCTCTCCCGCATCGACCTTGCCGGCCGGCATCTCCAGGAAGATCTGCCGCACCGCATAACGAAACTGGCGCTCGAACAGTAGTTTGCCGTTGTCCAGCAGCGCAATCACCACCGCCGCCCCGGGATGCTCGACCCACTCGCGGATGCCCTCCTCGCCGTTGGGCAAACGCACCGTGTCGCGGTGGGCCTTGAGCAAGAGGCCGTTGCACAGCGGCTCCGAGGACAAGGGAGTTTCGATCAGGTCTTCGTCACGCATGCTTGCGGCGCTGCCAGAGGTAGCGGTAGACAAAGCCCGGATACGCGAGCACGAGGAACAAGCAGAAGGTAATCGCGTAGAACTCCCAGCCCTGGCGATAGATACCACCGTAGGCGCCGTTCTCGAACCAGGCGGCGATGGCACCGAGAATCAGGTAGAGAACAAGGAGTTCAAACAGACGCAGCCAGAACGGCTTGTCGCTTTTGCGGCAAGGAATGCCGACAAAGCTGCGTTGCGTCAGAAAAGGCAGGTTTGCTGCGAGCAAGCCGGCAATGACAAGAAAGATCTGTGCGGCTGTCATTGCCGGCTCGAAGACGAAATCAGAACAGGGAGCGTGCCAGTGCCTCTTGGCACAGGTCCATCAGCCACTGCGGGAACAGGCCGAACGCGGCGATGGCGATACCGTTGAGGGACAACAGCACACGCATGTCGCGGGACGCGGTGATGGGAGCGACATCGCTGGGTGCATCAAAGTACATGTTCTTGACCACGCGCAGGTAGTAGAAAGCGCCCACCAGCGAGAAGGCAACGGCAACCACTGCCACCCAGACCAGGCCTGCGGCCACGGTCGAGAGCAGCACCGACAGCTTGGCGAAGAAGCCGACGAAGAACGGGATACCGGCCATCGAGAACATGACGAACATCATCACGGCGGCATACCACGGGCTACGCTGATTGAGGCCCTTCATGTCTTCCAGGGTCTCGACCTCGTAACCGGCACGCGACAGCAACAGCAGCATGCCGAAGCTGGCCAGCGACATCAGCACATAGGCGACGACGTAGTACAGGGCCGACGTGTAGGCTTCCAACGCCAGCGCGGCATGACCGTTGAAAACACCGGTGGTCAGTGCCAGCAGCATGAAGCCCATATGCGAGATGCCGGAGTAGGCAAGCATGCGCTTGATGTTGGTCTGGGCGATGGCGGCGAGATTGCCGATGATGATCGACAGCACTGCCATGGTCAGCAGCATGGGCTGCCACTGCTCGGCCAGCGGAATCGTGCCGAACACCAGCAGGCGCATGACCATCGCGAAAGTGGCGATCTTCGGCGCGGTGCTGATGAACAGGGTCATCGGCGTGGTGGCGCCGTGATAGACGTCGGGCACCCACATATGGAAGGGCACGACACCCAGCTTGAAGGCCAGCCCGGAAACCAGGAAGACCAGGCCGAATACGAGAATCACGCCATTGGCCTGCCCCATCGCCAGTGCCTGCAGCACACCATTTATTTCGAGGGTGCCGGTGGCACCGTACATCATGGACATGCCGTACAGCAGCAGGCCGGAGGCCAGCGCGCCAAGGATGAAGTACTTCATCGCGGCTTCTGTCGAGCGGGCCGAATCGCGGTCCATGGCGACAAGCGCGTAGATGGACAGAGACATCAGTTCCAGACCCAGATACACGGTCAGGAAGTGGTTGGCCGAAATCATGACCATCATGCCCAGCGTGGCGAGCAGCATGAGCACGTAGTACTCAGCCTTGTCGAGGCCGCGGTCGCGCATATAGCGGCGCGAGTAGACCAGCACGGTCGCCACGGCGCCATACACCAGCATCTTGAGCAGGTCGGCGAACGCGTCGTCGACGAACATGTTGCTGAAGGTCAGCGTGGTTTCGCCGGTCGCGGTGAGTGCAGTCAGCACGGCGCAGCCGAACAGGGTCAGCAGCGACAAGGCGGCAACCAGGCCACGATAGGCGGCACCCATGATGACATCCACCATGAGGATGACGCAGGCCATCGTCAGCAGGAAGAGCTCCGGGTAGACCGGGGCTAGATTAGGCAGGACGAATTCGTTCAGCATAGTTATTCAGTCGTCTTAGAGCTTGCTCACTGCCACGTGCTTGAGCAGGTTATCCACCGAAACGTGCATCACGTCGGTAAAGGGATAGGGATAAAGACCCATGGCCAGCACGGCAATCGCCAGCACGCCGAGGATCAGGAATTCACGGCAATTGATGTCGGTCAGTTCGGCCACATGGGGGTTTGCAACTTCACCGAAGATCACGCGCTTGTACATCCACAGGGTGTAGGCGGCACCGACGATCAGCGTGGTCGCAGCTAGGAAGCCGACCCAGAAGTTGAACTTGACCGCGCCCAGGATGACCATGAACTCGCCGACGAAACCGGAGGTGGCCGGCAGGCCGGAGTTGGCCATCGCGAACAGCAGAAAGAAGGCGGCGAACTTCGGCATGGTGTTCACGACACCGCCGTAATCGGCGATCTGGCGGCTGTGCATGCGGTCGTACATCACGCCGATACACAGGAACATGGCGCCGGAGACGAAGCCGTGCGAAATCATCTGCACCAGTGCGCCTTCAACACCGAGGGTGCTGCCCATGCGGGTGGTCGAGTCGATCATGAAGAAGCCGAGGGTGACAAAGCCCATGTGCGAGATCGACGAATAGGCAACCAGCTTCTTCATGTCCTGCTGCACCAGGGCGACGAAGCCGATATACACGACCGCGATCAGCGACAAGGTGATCATCATCGGCGCGAAGTAGACGCTCGCGTCGGGAGCGATCGGCAGCGAGAACCGCAGGAAACCGTAGGCGCCCAGCTTCAGGGCAATTGCGGCCAGCACGACGGAGCCGCCGGTCGGCGCTTCAACGTGGGCGTCAGGCAGCCAGGTATGCACCGGCCACATCGGCACCTTGACGGCGAACGCGATCAGGAAAGCCAGGAACAGGTAGATCTGCGGACCCATGCCGATCTTGAGCTGATGCCAGTCGAGAATGCTGAAGCTGCCGGAAGACAGGAACAGATAGATCAGCGCGATCAGCATCAGCAGCGAGCCGAGCAGCGTGTAGAGGAAGAACTTGATCGCGGCATAGACGCGGTTCGGGCCGCCCCATACGCCGATGATGATGTACATCGGGATCAGCGAAGCTTCGAAGAAGACGTAGAACAGCACGCCGTCAAGCGCGGAGAAGATGCCGTTGATCAGGCCCGACATCATCAGGAAGGCAGCCATGTACTGGGCGACCTTGGTTTCGACAACTTCCCAGGCGGCAATCACCACGAAGATCGTGATGAAGCTGTTGAGCAGGATGAACAGCACCGAGATGCCGTCCACGCCCAGATGGTAGTTGATGTAGAAGCGCTTGATCCACGCGTACTGCTCGACGAACTGCATGCCGCTGGCAGCGTTGTCGAAGCCGGTGTACAGCGGAATGGTCACCAGCAGCCCGGCGATGGCGCTGATCAGCGCCAGGGGACGGGCGATACGGGCATTCCTGTCATCACCGGTCATCAGCACGATGATCGCGCCGATGATCGGGGTCCAGATAGCAAGACTGAGTAGTGACGAATTCATTTTCAGTTATTTTCTAACAGTCAGCGATCAAACAAAGTGCCTGAGCCAAACCCAGTAAACATAGGTCAGCAGCGCGAAGACACCGAAGATCATGGCAAAGGCATACAGGTACAGCTGGCCAGTCTGGACCAGGCGGGTCAGCATGGCGACAGCGCCGACGGTCTTGGCCGAGCCGTTCACGAGCAGGCCGTCAATGATGGTCTGATCGCCGGCTTTCCAGAGCCCCTTGCCCAGCAGGCGGGAACCGGCCATGACAACGACTTCGTTGAAGCGATCGAAGTAATACTTGTTGTCGAACAGCGTGTAGATCGGCTTGAAGATACGGGCGATCGCAGCGGGAATCTCCGGCTTCTTCAGGTAGAAGAACCAAGACAGTGCGACACCTGCCATTGCCAGAATAAAGGGCAGCGAGAACTGCAGGCCGTGAACGCCCATGGCAAATGCGCCGTGGAACTCTTCAGCCAGCTCGTGCATGGCCGGATGCTTGGCAGCGTCGATATAAACGGCCGAGCCGAACCAGTCACCGTAAAGCATCGGCTCGATGGCGATGTAACCGATGACGACCGACGGGATGGCGAGCAGCACCAGCGGCAGCGTCACAACCCACTTGCTCTCGTGCGGGCCGTCATGATGAGCGTGGTCGTCATGGTGGTCGCCATGTGCATCGTGCGCATGGTCGTCATGTGCATGATCGTCGTGATGATGCGCATCGGGGTTCTGGTCGTAACGTTCCTTGCCGTGGAAGACAAGGAAGTACATGCGGAAGGAATAGAAGGCAGTGACAAACACGCCCGCAACCACCGCAAAGTAGGCATAGCCGCTACCCCACAGGTGGGACGCATGCACAGCTTCGATGATCGTGTCCTTGGAGTAAAAACCGGACAGGAAGGGGAAGCCGATCAGCGCAAGCGAACCCAGCAGCGAGGTGATCCAGGTAATCGGCATGCGCTTCCAGAGGCCGCCCATGTAGCGGATGTCCTGGTTGTGGTGGCAACCGATAATGACCGAGCCGGCACCGAGGAACAGCAGCGCCTTGAAGAAGGCGTGCGTCATCAGGTGGAAGACGGCGACCGAATAGGCCGACACGCCCAGCGCCACAGTCATGTAACCAAGCTGCGACAAGGTCGAGTAGGCAACCACGCGCTTGATGTCGTTTTGGATCAGGCCGAGGAAGCCCATGAACAGCGCGGTGGTGGCGCCGATGACCAGCACGAAGGACAGCGCGGTATCGGACAGTTCGAACAGCGGCGACATGCGGGTGACCATGAAGATGCCGGCCGTCACCATGGTGGCGGCATGGATCAGCGCGGAGATCGGGGTCGGGCCTTCCATCGAGTCCGGCAGCCAGATGTGCAGCGGCACTTGCGCCGACTTGCCCATGGCGCCGATGAACAGGCAGATGCAGATCGCGGTAATCAGCGGCCAGCCCGTGACAACTTCGGTCAGCGAGGCAAGCTCTTGGCGCTTGGCGAACACTTCTATGTAGTCGAGCGAGCCGGCATAGGCGGCTACCAGGCCGATGCCCAGCAGGAAGCCGAAGTCGCCGACGCGGTTAACCAGGAAAGCCTTGAGGTTGGCGTAGATCGCGGTCGGCTTGGTGTACCAGAAGCCGATCAGCAGATACGACACCAGACCCACGGCTTCCCAGCCGAAGAACAGCTGCACGAAGTTGTTGCTCATGACAAGCATCAGCATCGAGAACGTGAAAAGCGAGATGTAGCTGAAGAAGCGCTGGTAACCGGGATCCTCTTCCATGTAGCCAATGGTGTAGATGTGCACCATCAGGGACACGAAGCTGTCTCTTATACACATCTCCGAGCCCACGAGACGGACTCCTATCTCGTATGCCGTCTTCTGCTTG
>CABHOJ010000134.1 GCA_902168195.1 uncultured Methylotenera sp. | reverse complement strand
GTCGCTATTGCGTGGCAACGAGCTGCAGCCGCGCAAATACGCCAACAAGCAACCGTTGCTCACGCAGGTCACCGAGGGGCTCTCCTATGCCCGCAACACCCCGCCCATCCTGTTTCTCTTAATCGCAACCGCCTTCATCGGGCTCTTCGGCCAGAATTTTACGACCATGGTGCCACTGATCTCTACATATCTGGTCAACGCCAGCACAGCAGAATTTGGCATACTCAATTCTTGCCTGGGCCTGGGATCTTTCGTGGCCGCGGCGGTGATGACCACCCAGGGGGCGCCGTCCACGCGACGCATTTTGCTCGCCGGCGTCGGCTTTGGCGTCGTGCTCTTTGCCATCAGCCTTTCCTCAAGCCTCCTGCTCTCCGGTCTTTTGTTCTTCTTTGTAGGGGCCGCAGCGGTGACGTTCTCTGCATCGATGAATACGTCCCTCCAGCTCTGGGCTCCGCCCGAAATGCGTGGGCGACTGGTGAGCATGATCAACCTCCTGATCCCTTCACCCATTGGGCCGGTGCTTACGGGCGCAGCCGCCTCGACGCTGGGTGTGGGCCCGGCCGTAATGCTCAATGGGCTTCTGTGCTGCCTCGGCGTCGGCGTCGCCTATCTCTACCTGATGCGCCACAGGCGCCGCGGCACCAACTTCGAGCACAAACCGCAAGAGTCCGCCTCCAAGGTAGGCCCGGACATCACCACGCAACCAGGTGAATGAGAGCCTGCCTACCGCCAATGCCCAACAAATATGCATAAGACAAATGTGATGAAGAAATGGTCTTGTACCGGGTTCTCTAGCGTGATTTGCTGGAACTCAGGGAGGAGAGGCAAGCGAGGCAAGAATGAGACGTCGTGTTCCTCTCAACGCGGTGCGAGCCTTCGAGGCCGCAGCCCGCTATAAGAGCTTAGTCCGCGCCGCGGACGAGCTTTGTGTCACCCCAACAGCAGTCAGCCATCAGATCCGGCTGCTGGAGGATTTCCTGCAGACCAAGCTTTTTCTGCGCAAGAACAGCCGTCTCGAGCTGACGCAGGAGTCCCGGGCGGTCCTGGGCAAGCTTACCAATGCGCTCGACCTCATTGACGAGTCGCTCATCTCACTCATGGCGCCGGAAGACGACCGCCAGCGCATCATGGTCGGCGCGTCGGCGTCCGTGGCATCGCTTTGGCTACTGCCCCGCATGAGCCAGTTCGTCGAAGCCGCACCTGAAATCGACGTAACGATCACCACCTTCGTGAAGCGTCAGGACATCGAAAACGATGATACCGACCTCTGGATCTGCAACTGGCAGACCGCGGTCGATCGTCGGGTCGAGCCGCTCATGGAAGAAGAGATCATTCCGGTCTGTTCGCCCGCCCTCGCCGCCCGTTACGGCAATCGCTGGGGCGATATCCTGCGCGAAGTGCCGCTGATCCACCAGGATCGCGTCAAGGTCGAGAGCGGCCCCTACCCTGATTGGGATCGGTACCTCCGCGAATATGGCGTAAGCCGCAACGACATCTCCAAGGGCCCCCGTTTCAACCAGTCGAGCCCAAGCATCGAAGCCGCCCGCATTGGCCTTGGCGCCATCCTCGGCCGTTCGTTACTGATCGAGGAACTGCTGCAAACCGGCAAGCTGGTGCAGATCGGCGAAGCCTATCCGATCCGCAGCCCCTACTATCTCGTCTCCTCCTGGAGCCCGACCGTTCCCAAGACCGTCAACCGCTTCAAGGACTGGCTCTTCGATCAGGTCCGCGCGCCAATCGCTGCCGGCGCCGTCGTTCCCAACTAACCCACTGGATAGCCGCGACCCCTTGGCCGCGGTTCCAACGCCTTCTCCGACATCGTAAAGCCCAAAGAAAACGCCCCGGATGAACCGAGGCGTTGCAGTTGTTTGGAATGCTCACTCAGGCGGCGAGCTGCCACTCGTCTTCGGGCATCCAGGAGAACATAACCTTCTCCCCCACCACCGGCGGATCGGCGAAGAAGCGGCTGTCGGAAATCTGGGCGTGATATTCCTTGCCGTCGAGATCCTTGACCAGGATGCGTACCATCGGCCCCTGATATTCGATGCTCGTCACCTCTGCCGGTAGATTGGTACCGCCGACTGACTCGACAATACGGCACTTGTCGGCGCGAACAGAGACCTTGCGACCTTCGACCTCGATGACATTGTGACCGCCGATGAATTTGGCGACGAAGGCATTGGTCGGCTTTTCGAAGACGTCACGGGCCGAACCGGCCTGCATGATCTGGCCATCGCTCATGACCACGACGAGATCGCTGAGAGCGAGCGCTTCTTCCTGGCTATGGGTAACGTGAACGAAGGTGATGCCCAGCTCTGTCTGGATGCGCTTGAGTTCGGTGCGCATCAGGACACGGAGGAAGGGATCGAGCGCCGAAAGAGGCTCGTCGAGGAGGAGAACCTTCGGGCGCGTAATCAGCGAACGGGCAAGGGCAACGCGCTGCTGCTGACCACCGGAAAGCTGGGCTGGCATGCGGTGCGCCAGATGCTCCATCTGCACAAGCTTGAGAAACTCCATGGCCTTGGCCTGGCGCTCGGCCTTTTTGACGCCCTTTATTTTGAGGCTGAACGCAACGTTATCGAGAGCACTGAGATGCGGAAAAAGCGCGTAGCTCTGGAACATCATGGAGGTGCCGCGAGCGGACGGAGCGCCGTCGGTGACGTTCTTGTTGTGAATGAGCACATCGCCGTCGGTAACGGACTCATGGCCTGCGAGCATGCGCAGCGTGGTGGTTTTGCCGCAACCCGAGGGACCAAGCAGGCAGCAATAGCTGGCCTTGGGAATGCGCAGAGAGATGGTGTCCACCGCCTTGGCGCCGCCATCATAGGATTTTGAAACGGCGACGATTTCGACGTCGTATTTCTGCGCACCGTCGTCCGGGGCAACATCGGCCTCGGGCATGAGCTTCTTGGCGTTGAAGTCGGTGTCGATTTTCATGTCGGGATCCTCGATTCAGGGCCAATCAGGCGTGTTGGGCGGAAAGACGGAGCTGCCGGCGCTTGGCAAGGCTCCAGCTGGCCAGCAGGGTTGTGATAACCAGGGTGAACATGAAGAGCGTGGTGAGCGTACCCACGGCGAACATGACCGGCGTGGTGGCGGCGCCAAGCAGGCCCGTCAGCTCCATGGGCATTGTGTTGCCGGTGCCGATATTGAGGCCAGCACGGGCTGACTCTTCGTAGGAGGAGGTGAAACCGGCCATGAACATGCCGATCACACCGGGCAGGATCAGCGGCAGGATCACATATTGGAAGCGCTGGAAGGAGCTGGCGCCGAGATCGGTGGCAGCTTCTTCATAGGATTTGTCCATGCGCCCCAGGATGATGAACATGATGAGCATGGCGAAGGGTAGCGACCAGGTGAGCTGGGCACCTATGCCCGAATACCACCACTCCGGACGCATCCCGAGCATGTTGAGCGTCAGCGAAATACCGAAGCCAACGAAGATGCCCGGCACGATCATGCTGATGATCGCCGAATAGAAGACGAAGTTCCCGCCGGGATAGCGGCGCCTGAAACTCATCCCGACAGCAAGACCGATCAGCATGGTCAGGAGGGCAACAATGGCGCCAAGACGCAGCGAACGAACGAAGGAATTGTGGATGTCACCCACGCCGCGGCCGCCGGCGGTAAACAGCGTCTCGAACCAGGTGAGCGAGAAGCCGCGCATCGGGAAACTCATGCCGCCTTCCGGTCCTTGAAAGGACAGGAGATAGACGCAGATCATCGGACCATAGAGGAACAGCAGAAAGACCGCGAAGACAGCGGATAGAACGTAATAGGATGCGGAGCGCTTGGTGCCCATCTTGATCTCTCCTTACCGCGCCAGCTCTTTGCGGATGTCGACGAAGCGCAGCAGCAACCCGACCATGCCGAGCACGATCAGCAGCAGGACCACAGATTTCGCGGCGGCCGGCGGATACTGGAAGGCGTTGATTTCATTCATGATGGCCACGGCGGGCGTGTTCATCTGATTGCCGCTCATGGCTCGGACGAGGAAACCATCACCCATGACGGCGGTGATGATGAAGATGGTGCCGACGACGATGCCCGGTTTGATGAGCGGGATGATGACTTCCTGAATCACCTGCCATTCCGAGGCGCCCTGATCGCGAGCCGCCTGGATGATGCTGGGACTGATCTTGGCCATGGAATTGGCGATAGGTCCGGCCATGGCCATGGTGAGCATATTCACATAGACGACGATCACAGAAAATTCGGAATAGAGCAGCCACGAGATCGGCTGATCGACAATTCCCATGCCAAGAAGGGCCTGGTTGACGATACCCTCGCGCCCAAGCAGGGGCACCCACGAGATCATGCGGATCGGACCCGAGGTCCAGAACGGGATGGCACAGGCCGCGAGGAATATGGCGCGCCACATGTTCGATCGGACATGGAAGATCAGATAGTAGGAAATCGTGAAGCCGAGCAGCAGCGTGATCGTCCACACGACCGCCAGTTGCTTGAACACTGTCCTGTAGGTGTCAAGCGTCAGGCTCGAACGGAACAGATCGGTCCAGTTACCCAAATAGAATTCGGGAATGATCTCGGCAAAGCCGTAGTCCATGAAGCTGACCGCCAGGATGATTGCCAGCGGAACCATGACGAGGCACGTCATGATGAGGGTAAACGGGGTGGCCTGTAACCACGACGCGGCGCGGGGTGACATGGTCATGCTGCTGCTCATAGACGGAGCTCCAATGCGAGGAGGCTCCGGGGCCGAAAAGCCCCGAAGCCTGACAGATGTGGATCAGGCGGCCATGAAGTCCTGCCAGCGGCGAACGAGGTAGCGGTCCTCGTCCATCAGCGTGTTCCAGATGCCGACATTGCCCATGCGGTCCCAGAGGGAGCCGCCGTCGCGCACGGCGCCGGCCTTTTCCATGACCTTGCCAAACGGATCGATGATGTCGGCGGTCGCGGCCTTGCCTTCGTACCAGTAGCCGTAGTCGTTTTCGGAGAGCTGGGCCTTCATCAGGTCGGGGACCGACGAATAGAAGCCCTGGCGCGAGAAGTAGACGCCGTTGAAACCAGAGTTACACCAGTTCATGTACTCCATGACGCAATCGCGGCGCAGCTTGTCGCCGGCGTCGAGGTGAGCCATGGCGGACTGGAAGATATACCAGCCGCGCGAACCTTCCTTGAGCGGCAGGTACTGGCATTCGATACCGCGGGTACGGACCTCGGTAACGGCCGGCGCGAACATCGACTGCAGCACGACTTCGCCCGAAGCCATGAGCTGAACCGACTGGTCGAAATTGGTCCAGAAGGAACGGAAGTGACCGGAGCGCTTCAGTTCGATGAGGAGATCGATGGTCTTGTCGATTTCCTCGCGGGTCATATTGCCCTTGTCGACATAGGTCATGAGACCCGCCGCTTCGAGCGCCACCGCAGCGTCGGGGACGCCAACGCCGACGCCGTCCTGCAGCGCGACCTTGCCGGCAAAGTCGGAATTGAAGAGATCGCCCCAGCTTTCGACCTTGTGCGGCACGAGGTCGGGACGCACGCCGAGCGTATCGGCATTATACATGACCGGAATACCGACGAGCCATTCGGTCGGGGTCAGCGAATATTCCTGCGCTGACTGATCGGCCCAGAACTGGGACTTGATCGGGGCATAGCCCTGCATCGAATAGGCCTTGCCGTCGGCATAGGTGCCCTGGGTGAAGAGCGGCACCGTCTGGTCCCAGTATTTGTATTCCTTGACGGGGATCGGCATCAGGATCCCCTTGTTCTTGAAATAACCCATCGAGGTATTGCCGAAGTCGGCGACGTCGACGGTTTCCGCTTGGGTGAGAAGACGGTTGATGAGCGTCGTATTGTCCAGGGTCTGCATCTGGACGGTAAAGCCAAGGTCCTTGTTGGCCTGTTCCGCAACGGTCGGATTGGTCGTGTAGATCGACCCCACATGGGTGATCGTGATGTCCTTGCTGGCCTGCGCCCAATAGGTGGGGAAGCCGGTGATCACACCTGAACCAAGGGCGGCGCCGGCGGTCGCGGCGGCACCCTTCATAAATCCGCGGCGGGAAAGCCCCTTGCTGTTCTGCTCACTCATCGTCGTCTCTCCTGGGTGGCGCTGCCTTGGGACGCAGGCCTTCGAGAGAGAGGATTGAATGAAGCTTAGATGACGACAAATGAGATTAACTCATAGGTTCCCAAGAGCTAGATTTCGGCTGCACCAGACGCAGGGCTGCCCTGCAATCCATTCAAATCTCAGCGAAAAATGAAAAGGCCGAAGCCTTTCGGCTCCGGCCCCGCACGAGGGTGGATCAGGTCTGTTTGACTTAATCGTCCGCCTCAGCTGGCGACGGAAAAGGCCTGCTGCTTGTCAGCGAGAAGGCGGTATGCGCCATCGAGATAAAGGAGTGGATTGAAGCTTTCGGCCCAGAGTTCGACCCCGACGATTTCTGCCAGGAAGATTGTGTGAGACTGGTAGGGCACCACCTGGCGCACTTCGCAGTCGAAGCTGACGAGGGAATTCACCAGCGCCGGAGCGCCCGTAACGATGTTCTTCCACTCGCCGTGATCGAAACGCTTCTCGCGATCGACCGGGCTCGAAAAGCGAGCAGCCACATCCTCATGCGCGTCGGCGAGGATGTTGACGCAGAGGATACCAGCCTGTTCGACATGGGCGTGGGCCGAAGCATTCTTGTTGATGCAGACCAGAAGCGTCGGCGGATCGGCCGTAACAGAATTGACGGCGGTGGCGACGAGGCCATGGCGTTGGCCGCCGTTTGAGGTGGTGATCAGCGAGACGCCTGCTGCGAGGCGGCGCATGCCGAGCTTGAAGTGATCCTTATTCATCGAGCCTGGTCCCTTCCTGCCGCGAGGGGTTGCGGCAAACATAGGCAAACTATCGGCACTGCCTCCTTTTGTGCCAACTGACCAATTCTCATCGCCTTGAGTGAGAATTTCTGGACTAGTTTCATGGTGCAGGAGGACTAGCCTTGGCTGCATAGGCAAACCGTCAAGGCAGGGTGAAATGGTGAAGAAGATTGCGTTCATTGGTACGGGCGGCACCATTTCCTCGATCGGCAAGGGGCCGCTCGACATCGTCCATTATGGTGCGCACAAGACCATGTTGCCTGCCGGCGACATCCTGGCTGCCGTGCCACAGGTGCAGGAAGTCGCCGAGATTTTTCCCGTGCCTTTTGCCAATGTCCCGAGCCCCAACATCTTCTTTGACGAATGGAAGGCGCTCTCGGCAATGTGCTCTGAGCTTGAGCGCGAGCACGCCGACCTCGCTGGCATCGTCATCGGACACGGGACGGCGACCCTCGAAGAAACGGCCTATGCGCTTGGGCTGACGCTGAAAGTTTCGGTGCCCGTCGTGGTCGTCGGATCGCAGCGACCGCTGAGCGGGCTTTCGAGCGATGCGTCCATGAA
>CABHOJ010000133.1 GCA_902168195.1 uncultured Methylotenera sp. | reverse complement strand
CATGACGAGATCGGCCAGAGCCTGCCGGCGATCCATACCGATGCCGCGGTGATCCTCAACGCCTCGACGCGCAATGCCAACGTCAAGAACAGTGCGCAAGCCATCGTCGAGGTCTCGCGCCACGTGATGACTATGGTACGTAGCATGCTGGAACGCCTGCGTCCGGAAAGCCTCGACAAGCTGGGCCTCAAAGCGGCGCTGGAGGATCTGGTCGAGACCTGGCAACAGCGCTACATGGGGACGATCTGCAAGGTACAGATCGCCGAGGGTCTCAACGACCTGCCCGAGCATGTCGCCATCGCGGCTTACCGCATCGTGCAGGAATGCCTGACCAACGTCGCACGGCATGCCGATGCGACCACGGTCACCGTCACGGTATGGCAGCACGACGCAAGACTGACGCTGGTGGTCGAGGACGATGGGCGCGGCTTCGAGATGGGCAAGGCCGACGGTCTCGGGCTGGTCGGCATGCGCGAACGCGCCGAGGGGCTAGGCGGCGACTTCGAATTGAAGAGCGCGCCGGACAAGGGCACCTGCATCATGGTGCGGATACCGCTGGCATGAAGTCGCTGGCCATCATGCTGGTCGACGACCATGCCGTGGTACGGTCCGGCCTGCGGCGCTTGCTCGAGATGGAGCTGGGCACCCAGGTCGTCGCCGAATGCGAGAGCGGCGAGCAGGCTTACCAGCAATACGAGCGGTATGCACCGGACGTACTCATCATGGATATCTCCATGCCGGGCATGGGTGGGCTGGAAGCGCTACGCCGCATCTTGGTCAAGCATCCGACTGCCCGGATCATCGTTTTCTCCATGCACGAGAATGCGGCATTCGCGACGCAGGCCCTGACCGTCGGCGCGCGCGGCTACGTGGCGAAATCCGGCATGGCGGAGGATCTATTGCAGGCGATCCGTGAAGTGTCGGCAGGGCGTGTCTACATGAGTGCGGCCGTGGCCCAAAAGATCGCCCTGCGCAGCGTGGCGGGGGAAGAGGAGCTGTCGAAGCGGCTTTCCACACGCGAGTTCGAGATATTCCGCCTGCTGACCGAAGGCAAGAACACCGACGAGATCGCAGTCATCCTCAACATCAGCCAGAAGACCGCCGCCAATTACCAATCCATGATCAAGCAGAAGCTCGGCATCAACAATCTGGTCGAGCTCGTGCATCTCGCGATCCGTCACGGCCTGATCGACGGCTGAAGACGCGTCAGACCCGATTTTTTCCCAGACATATCGGGAAAAACTCCCAGCGTTATTCGGGAGTGCGCATATATCTGCCGATAGCCCCCATCAATAGAATCGTCTCCTCATAACGTGTCGGGACCATACCCGATGTTTCAAGATGTCTCATGGGGAGAAATGATGAAATTCAAACTGAGTGTCGGCACCCTCGCCGTCATGACCGCTTTCCTGGCGCTACCGCTGCATGCTGAAGACAAGCCTGCAGTCGCCAAACCTGACCAGGCGGAAGCCAAGTCCACCACTGACAAGATAGACAAGACCGACAAGGTCACGGTGACCGGCATCCTGCCTAGCAACCTCGAAGCGGTGCCAGGCTCGTTCACCGAGATCACCAAGGAAGAGCTGGACGTCAAACGTCCGTTCTCGGTACAGGAAGCCCTGGTCAATGTGCCGGGCGTCAACATCGTCGGCGAGAACAGCTTCGGCCTAGGCCTCAATATCGGCATGCGTGGCCTCGATCCGCGCCGCACCTCCCGTACCTTGCTGATGGAAGACGGTGTGCCCTTGTTCCTCGCGCCTTATGGCGATCCTTCCGCGCACTTCACCACGCCGATCGAACGCGTGGAGCGTATCGAGGTGGTGAAAGGCTCAGGCCAGATACTCTACGGACCACAGACTATCGGTGGCATGATCAACTTCGTCACCAAGCCGGTGCCGAAGGATGGCTTCGCAGGGAGCGTGAGCCTCATGGGCGGTACCGACGATTTCCGTGGCGGCCACGTGAACCTGGGCGTGGGTGACGAGCGCGGCGGCATCATGATCGACGCTAACCAGAAGACCGGTGACGGTATCCGCAAGAATCACGATTTCGATGTGCGCGACATCACGGTGAAGGGCCAGCTCAATATCAACGACAAGAACACCCTGATCGCCAAGGTCGGTTATTACGAAGAGAACTCCAACATCACGGAGACCGGTCTCGGCCTGCTTGAATATCGCCAGGATAAGTTCCAGGCGCCGACCGGCAAGAACGACAAGTTCGAACTGGAGCGCAAGAGCGCCAGCCTGCAGCACATCTTCGAGATGTCGGACAAGGCCAAGCTGACCACCACCGCCTACTACTCCGATATCTTCCGTTCCTCGTTCCGCCAGATCAACGCGCCTGGCTTTTCTGCGGCTGCGACGGATGACGCCGCGGTGATCGGGCAGGGCGATGTCGATTTCTCCGGCGTGGAGGAGGACGATCCGAGCACGGCCACCGGCTTCTCCGCCATCGAGCGCTGCCCGCTCGGTGTGGATAACGCCAACTTCGCCAACGCCAACAATTGCGGCGGACGCCATCGTCCGCGTAGCATGAAGTTCTTCGGTTTCGAGCCGCGTCTGGATTTCAAGCACAAGCTGTTCGGTATCGACAGTGATGCCGTGGTCGGTTTCCGCTACCACGAGGAAGACCAGCGTCGCCGCCAGTTCCGCGATTTCGATCCGCGTTCGCAAAGCCTGTCATTCATCAAGACCCGCGTCCTGGCACGTGAAGACCTGCGCATCGATACGACCGCCATGTCCTACTATGCCCAGAACACGTTCTACGTGAACAACTGGACTTTCACGCCGGGTGTGCGTGTCGAGGATATCCGGACCACCACGGACATCGTGCGTGCCGATAACGACCCACAGGATCTGCGCGGTACCCGCAGCCAGACCGAAGTCCTGCCGGGATTCGGTACGACCTGGAACGGCATCCAGAACACCACGCTGTTCGCCGGTGTGCATCGCGGCCTGGCGCCACCTCGCGCTTCGCGGGACCTGGGCGGTATCAATGACGTCGTCCGCTTGCCGAACACCAAGCCAGAGACCAGCACCAACTGGGAACTGGGCGCGCGTTCACGCTACTTCAAGGGCACCTCATTCGAGAGCACCTTGTTCCATACCAAGGTGGATGACGTCGTGGTGCAGGACAACGGGCGTTTCTTCAACGGTGGCAAGTCGACCCAGTCCGGGGTCGAGTTCGCCGGTCGTGTGGATTTCGGCGAGATCATGAATACGCCGCATAACTTCTACCTGCTGGGTAACTACACCAACCTGTTCCGTGCCAAGTTCACGGCGGATGTGGCATCCGAGGGCATCGAGAGCGGCAACCGCCTGCCTTATGCACCGAAGAACATCGCATCGGTCAGCCTCGGTTACCAGCATCCGATCGGTATCGATGCTCGTGTAGGCGCGAACTATGTCGATGAGCAATTCGTCGACGGTGCGAACACCCGTGACGAGAACCTCGATCTCAGCGGGCGTTCAGGCAAGATCGACGCCTATACCTTGCTCAACGCATCGGTGAACTTCAAGCCGGTGGGCACCAAGACCACTTACTTCTTGAGTGGTTACAACCTGGCGGACCGCGAATACCTGGCGACACGTGTAGACGGCATGGCGGTCGGTCGCGGTCGGATGGTCTTCGGCGGCTTACGCTACGACTTCTGATCTCCTGAGTGCGTGAGGGGTGGCTAGCGCCATCTCTCTCTCACAGCGGGCAACGAATCTCCCCAGATTACGCCCGCTTTTTTTTCGCCTATCGATCCTGCATGGCTGACTTCGGAATCTGCGGATTTGAGATACATGAGATGACACGCGCACGCTGGCACCAGCATTACCTATGTGGTGCGGGGATGGAAACGACAGGCAAAAAAAAGCGAACCTTCTCGGGGAGATGAAGGCCCGCTATCAGGAGAACAACTTAAATTACAACGGGGAAAGCTTAAGCATTGACCAATTGACCGCTCTTCAGCTGCACACGGTCACCCACGGAGAACTCCGGTGGGCTGTATTGCGTGACCTTGCGAACGGTACCGTCATGCATCTCGACCTCGATCACATAAGCGACGCGGGTCTTCATGTTCTTTTCGATCTCATGGCCTGCGTATGCGCCACCACCGACACCCAGCACGGTCATCAGGGTATTGCCGCGGCCTTTACCGATTTGGTTACCCAGCACGCCGCCTGCGACACCGCCTGCAACGGCACCGAGGCCGCTGGCTTCACCCTGTTCTTCGATCGTGCGGATCGACAGGATCCTGCCACAATTGGTACAGGTGCCTTGTCGGGATTTGTCCAGCGCAGCGGTTTGCTGTGGCTGGGCTTTGTCATCGGCGGGTCGAGCCTTGGTATGGAAACGATCGATACCAGTGGCATGGCTTGGGGATGCCTCGGGTGCTTCGCTCACCTTGGCCGGCGAGGACTCATTCTCGGCATTGCCGGTCGGGATCAGTCCGGTGATCGCGGCGCTACCCAGCAGGCTGAAGATCGTCAGGGCGACAGCCGCGATCAGGACCATGGGGTGCGTTTTGCGCAATGGCGCATCCCGCAGATGATTCCCCCCTAATTGATTATCCATCGACATGACCGTCTCCTCGATTAGTCGTGATAGTGATAGTGGTGCTTATGATGCTTATGGTGTTTGAATTTGTAATTGCCCCAGCCCGGATGGCCGTAGGTACGGTAATGTCCATGGGCAGGGTAGCCGATGCGGTAGGAAGGGCCTGACGAGCCGATGGCGGCACCCGCGGCACCACCGAGCGCACCGCCGATGATGGCGCCGTCACGTCCGCCGATCATCCCACCAACGGCGGCACCGGCACCGCCACCGACCGCGCCGCCGACGACGGCACTGCCGTCGAACCCGCGGTAATGGTCATGGTCGGCCAGCGCGGCCGTGCTCATGGCAGATAATAGGGCCGCCAACGCGATCTTGCTTTGTACCTTGTTCAAGTAATGACATATTTTGGTTTTCATCTTGTTATCCTTTCACTGACAGACCGCTTTTGACTGCCTGTACACCACGCACGCCGGAAGCGATCTCTACCACGCGGCGCAGTTGATCATCGTTCTCGACGAAACCGCTGAGGATGACCTCACCCTTGTAGGTCTCGACACTGATATTGAGGGCCTTCACACCCGTATCCTTCACCAGCTCGGCTTTCACGCGGGCAGTGACGGCACTATCTTCCAGGAACAGCTCCAGTCGTTTTTGCTGGGCGGCACTCTTGAAGTTGCCATATTCGTCAGCGACCAGCATGCCGTCACCGTTGGTATCGGCGCGCTCGAAATTACCCACGAAATCCTTGTCGCGGGCGAGCTCATCGCGGGACAGGTGATCGTCACGATTCACGTCCAGTTTCTTGAATTCCATTTCCAGCGGCGATTGCGTCACGGTGTCCGCGCTACCGGCATTGCCGGCGAAGGCTTGATTGACTAGACAAGGCCAGGCGAGAACACCCGCCAGGGCATAGGCATACACAACTTTATTGTTCAATTTAATGTTCATGATGCTCACTCCGGTTACTGCGAATTTCAGTAACTACATGGCAAGCGCCGTGCCAACAATACAATATTTAATAAAAACAATAAGTTATGAAAATATGAGGGGAGCCGGGAGTGGCAAACATGTCTCCATTAGGAGACATGTGCCTAGATGTGAAAATTAACTAATTGAAAGATATGAGGAAAAGTTGTCTCTACGTCCCGACATCATGCGACAGAATTGTCGCTTTTGAACAATGCAGGCGTCAGTTCGTGGCGTTGCAGCAACTTGTAGAATTCCGTGCGGTTGCGTTGGGCCAGTCTGGCCGCTTGCGTCACGCTGCCATTGGTGGCTTTCAGCAGGCGTACCAGATATTCGCGCTCGAAGTTCTTGCGTGCAGTCTCGAAGGGTACGATACCGCCGATGTCATCCTGCAAGGCTTTCTGCACCAGTGAAGACGGGATGAGCGGCGTGGTGGAGAGCACGACGGTCTGTTCGACGATGTTCTGCAACTGGCGTACATTGCCTGGCCATGGCGCGCTGATAAGCAGTTCCATGGCTTCAGGAGCGAAGCCGTTGAGCTTTTTGTTGTACTTCTTATTGAGATTGCTCAGGAAGTTGTTGGCCAGCAAGGGGATATCCTCACGCCTCGCGGAGAGGGCGGGGATCTCCAGGCCGACCACATTGATCCGGTAATACAAGTCTTCGCGGAAACGGCCGGCTTTCATCTCTTCGGCGAGGTTGCGATGCGTAGCGGAGATCACGCGCACATCGATGGGAATGCTGGCATTGGAGCCGACCGGCCGGATGACGCGTTCCTGCAGTGCGCGCAGTAACTTGACCTGCAGCGCCATGGGCATATCGCCGATCTCGTCCAGCAGCAGGGTACCGCCATCCGCCGTCTGGAACAGGCCCTTGTGGTCACGTAGCGCGCCGGTGAAAGCGCCCTTGCTATGGCCGAACAGTTCAGATTCGAGCAGGGCTTCCGGGATGGCGCCGCAATTGATGGCGATGAATGGCTGGTTGTGACGCGGGCTGGCGCGGTGGATGGCACGTGCCAGCAATTCCTTGCCGGTACCGCTCTCGCCCTGGATGAAGACGCTGGCGTCGGAGACGGCCATGAGTTTGGCCTGACCCAACAGGTTCTCCATCTGCGGGCTGCGTGTCACGATATCGCTGCGCCAGTCCTCGTTATCCTTGGATTTGGCGTTGGTGTTCTTGCCGCTGCTGATGCGCAGGGCGGCTTCCACCTGCTGCAGTAACAGCTTGCTGTCGAAGGGTTTGGTGAGAAAGCCGAACACGCCGCGCTGGGTCGCTTCGACCGCCTCGGGGATGGAGCCGTGGGCGGTGAGCATGATCACGGGCAGGGAGGGGTCGGTTTGCTGTATCGCCTCGAACAGCGCCATGCCGTCCATACCGGGCATGCGCAAGTCGCTGATCACCAGGACAGGCCTGCTGACCGCGATCTGGGTCAGCGCTTCTTCACCACTCTTGGCTTCTACGACCTGATAACCGGCTGCCTTGAGACGCATCCCAAGCAGCTTGAGGATATCCGGGTCATCATCGACAGTCAGGATCTTTTGCACTACTTCAGTCATTTACGGTTTCCTTGTTCTCGCTCCAGCATCATCTTCTCGATGTTCTTGAGATCGTCGAGTTTCTGCTGCAGGGTATCGGCACGCTTCTGTTCGTCGCGTACCTTGATCCCCAGTTTGTTGTTCTCGGTGATGTAATCCCTCATGATCAGCGTCAGGATCTTGCGGTCGCCGTCGAGGTTCTTATCCCGAGCCAACTCATCAAGCAAGGCTTGTGCCTTGTTGGTGTCGCGAAGCTTGCTGTTAGGCAATCCGTAGATCATGGCGATCTTGATGCGGCTGGTCAGGTCGCCCTTGTTCTGGTTGTTTTGCAGCAGTTCCTTCTTCTGCTGCTCGAACGTGAGGTCGCCGAAACTCTCGGCGAAATCCAGTACATCCAGCCGACTGGACGTCGGGTTGGAGCTCGTAGGCACCGGTAAGGTCGCCGCAGGCTGGTTAGCTGTAGAGGGATTGGCGTTGCCTGGCTTGGTCGCTGCCATCTGGGCACATGCGCTCAGCATCAATGCCGCCGTCAACAAGAGGATGCTCGATCTATTCATGGTTCTCCGCTTTGAATGGCAGGCGCACACTGAAATGCGCGCCATGGTCTGAGGGAAGCAGACGAATCTCGCCGCCATGGGCATCTGCATATTCTTTTGCGATCGAAAGGCCAAGGCCGCTGCCGCTGACCAGGCTTTCGTAGACGCCATCGCCTTGATAGAAGGGGTCGAAGAGTCTTGCCTTGTCTTTCGCCAATACGCCGGGGCCGCCGTCATGGACCTGTCTCTTATACACATCTCCGAG
>CABHOJ010000132.1 GCA_902168195.1 uncultured Methylotenera sp. | reverse complement strand
GTTCACTGCCTTCCTGTTGCTGGGATTGCTGGGTGTGTTGTTCATGCTCGACATGCACTACCAGCATGACAAACGAACCGAACGCGAACGTGAGAAACTGGCTACCCAGGTGAATGTGGTCTCCGCCAACGTCAGCGAACAGCTGGCCGTGGCGGACAATGCGATGACGCAGCTCCGAAACGATGTGGATTTTTCACATAAGGACAAGCGTGCACTCGACCATGAGTTGATGGCCATGATATCGGCGATGCCGGCGATCTATGCCATGGGTATCATGGATGCTGAGGGCACCCTGCGATTCTCCAGTCGTCCGCAGGACATTGGCCAGAACTTCAGCGAGCGCAAATATTTCCAGGTTATCAAGTCTGAACGCCAGCGAGACAGGCTTTACGTCTCCGAGCCGTTCACCACGATCTCGGGACTTAGGTCGATCGCGATCAGCAAGGCGATCGTCAGTCCGGATGGGCGTTACCTCGGTGCGATCATCGCGGGTCTCGATCCGGAGTATTTCAAAACCATGATGCGCACGGTGCTATATGCCCCGGATATGTGGGCATCCATCACCCATGATAATGGCCAGATATTCGTGATGACACCGGGAAAACAGGGTGCGATAGCCAACAGCCTTGCCAATGCTGAGACCATGTTCAGTCAGCACCTCGCCAGCAAGGAAACGCATATCAGTGTACTTACCGGTTACTCCTATACCAGCAAGCAGGAAAGCATGATGGCCCTGACCACCATCAGCCCATCTAGGCTGGGGATGGATCATCCTCTGGTCATCTCGGTAAGCCGCAACCTTGAGGATATCTACGCCCCGTGGCAAGACGAGCTGAACATCAAACTCGGCCTCTATCTCATGCTGGTGGTCATCGCCGTCAGTGGTATCCGTAATTACCAAAGTCGGCACATACAGTATGAGCAGATGGTGAGG
The DNA here is from genome assembly GCA_902168195.1 of uncultured Methylotenera sp. GTDB lineage: Bacteria > Pseudomonadota > Gammaproteobacteria > Burkholderiales > Methylophilaceae > CABHOJ01. The sequence continues at coordinate 15,773 of CABHOJ010000132.1, read as the reverse complement.
GAGACCAAAGCAGCGTTGCAGGTCAGCGAAGATAACTATCGCGTGATCGTAGAGAACACCAGTGAACTGATCATCAAGGTCGATCCGGAGGGTTTCTATACTTACGTGAATCCGGCGTTCTGCGCCCTCTATGGTGTCGAAGCGGATGTGCTGGTCGGGCGCCATTACTCACAGGACGTGTTCCGAGAAGACTTGCCTCTGGTCCAGGAGTTTTTCGAAAAACTGCTGCTACCGCCTTATGAAGTGAACTTCGTGCATCGCGAGAACACCGCCCATGGGGTTCGGTTCCTGGAGTGGCGTGGGCGCGTGATCCACGATGAGCACGGCAAGCTCAAGGAGCTGGTCGGGGTGGCGCGCGATGTGACGGAGCGTATGGAGTCGATGGGGCGCCTACAGCAACAGGCCCAGACCGATTACCTGACCAGTCTGGCCAATCGTCGGCATTTCATGGAGCAGGGGCAGATCGAACTGGAACGCGCCAAGCGTTACAACAAGCCTTTATCGGTCTTCATGATCGATATCGATTACTTCAAGAAAATCAACGATACCTATGGGCACAAGTTCGGTGACTTTGTATTGCAGACACTGGCGGCCAAGCTGCGCGAGACCTTGCGATTGATCGATGTCATCGGCCGGATCGGCGGGGAGGAATTCGCCGTCCTGTTGCCGGAGACCGGATTGCGGGAAGCGGCAGAAGTGGCCGAGCGCCTGCGCGATAGTGTGGCACGCACCAATGTACCGCGAGAAGAAGGGATGCCGGTCAATTTCACCGTCTCCATCGGGGTCGCTACGATGCAAGACAAGGAATCCAGTCTCGATGGCTTGTTGAGCCAGGCCGATGCCGCGATGTATGCAGCCAAGCAATCGGGACGCAACAAGGTCAACATTGCGGTTGAGACCGATATCAGGTCGGTAGCCGGTCGCCTTTGAGTTTGTCCATGTCCGATGCATCGAGCCAGCGCCATTCGCCCGGCGCCAAGTCGGCAGGCAGGTCGAGTTTGCCGATCCTGATGCTCTTCAGTGCTTCAACCCGGTTGCCGACCGCCGCTAGCATGCGTTTCACCTGATGGTATTTGCCCTCGGCGAGCGTCAGGTGGATGACATGGTCGGAAACCTGCTCGCAGGCCAGCGCGGCAATGGTCTCCGATTCGTCCACCAGCAGCACACCATTCAGCAGGGCCTGCATCTGCTTGCTATCGACCGCATGTTTCGCGGTCACTTCATAGACCTTAGGTACTTTCCACTTGGGTGAACTCATGCGATGGATGAACTGGCCGTCATCCGACAGCAGGATCAACCCAGTGGTGTCTTCATCCAGTCGCCCGATGCACTGCACGCCGCGCTCGACCAGCGGGGCTGGCAACAGGCGGTAGATGCTAGGGTGATGCAGCGTCTTGTGCGAGCACTCGTAATGAGCGGGCTTGTGCAGCAGGAGATAGGCCTGTTCCCGATACTGCCACGGCTCGCCATCGACGGTGAAGTGCAGGTCCTGGGTGTCGAAGTCGGCTGCCGGGTCGTCGCAGGGTGCGCCGTTGACCGTGACCTGGTCGTTGATGATGAGGATGCGGCAGAGCTTGCGCGAGCCGAAGCCCTGATGATGGAGGATACGTTCGAGTTGCATGCCGTCATTGTAAACGAGCCCGGCAAGTCCCAGCATGCGGGATAGCCGGTTTTAGGCTTGTGGCCGGTCGAGAAAGGTCTTGAACTGGTCTTTGGGCAATGGTCGCGAGAACAGATAGCCCTGGCCGTAATCGCAGCCTGACTGCGTCAATAGCGCGGCCTGTTCTGCCGTCTCTACGCCCTCGGCGATGACCTTCATCCCGAGTTTGTGCGCCATGACGATGATGGCTTCGCACAGGGCCAAGTCGCTGGAATCCGGGGTGAGGTTGCGCGTAAAGGACTGGTCGATCTTGATATAGTCGATGCTGAAGTTCTTGATGTAGGCCAGCGAGGAATAGCCTGTACCGAAGTCATCGATGGCGATCTGGATACCCACGTCATGGAATCGGTGGAGTTGGGCCTGCGTCATTTCGCTGGGGTCGAGCAACAGGCCTTCCGTGATCTCGATGACCAGGCTGTCGCCGGGGAGGTTGAGCGCTTTGATGCGATCGAACCAGGGCGAGTGCACGTTCTGCTCGGCACGGAACTGGACGGCCGATTTGTTGATGCTGATTTGGAAATCCGGCAGTTGACGACGGATGATGGCGACTTCGGCGGCGGCCTGCTCGAACACCCAGTCGCCGATCTCGACGATCAGTCCGGTCTCCTCCGCGATCGGGACGAATTCGGCCGGGCTGACCATGCCCCGTTCCGGGTGATGCCAGCGGATCAGCGCTTCGGCCTTGTGTACCTGGCCATCCGTGAGGTCGATGATCGGTTGGTAATACAATTCCAGCTGATTCCCTGCGATGGCCTTGCGCAGGTCATTGGTCAGCCTTAGGCGCTTCTCGGCTGCTTCCTGCATGGAGATGGTGAAATAACTCAAGCGGTTTCGACCCAGGCTCTTGGCCGCATACATCGCGCGGTCGGCGTTCTTCATGAGCTCGTCCATGCTGATCCCGTCCTGTGGGTAGAGCGTGATGCCGATACTGCCGGTGATGTACGTCGTCTCCGTTCCCAGTTCATAAGGCTTGGCCAGCTGTGCGAGGATCTCCGAGCCGATGCGTTCGATGATACTGACCTCGTCGATCGCACTGAGGATGATGGTGAACTCATCCCCGCCAAGACGGGCGATGATGTCGGTCTGGCGCACGCACTCGCGCAGCCGCAACGCGGTTTCCTTGAGTAGCACATCGCCCATGTCATGCCCCAGGCTGTCGTTGACCTCCTTGAAGCGATCGAGGTCCAGATACAACATGGCTAGAGGCAGGCCGCTACGGTTGGATTTTTTCAGTTCCTGCTGGACCCGATCGTAGAACATGCGGCGATTGGGCAAGCCTGTCAGCGCATCGAAATTGGCTTCCTGCCAGATCAGTTCTTCGGATTCCTTGAGCTTGGTGATGTCGGAAAAGATGGCGACACGGCGATGCAAGCTGTTGTCAGGATTCAGGCTGGAGTTGATGGTCAGCCATTGCGCGAAGACTTCGCCATTCTTGCGTTGACCACGCAGCTCACCTTGCCATTGCCCCTTGGCCTCCAGGCTTTGTCGCATCTCATGATAGAAGGCAGGGGACTGCAAGTTGCGGTCGAGTAGATGCAGGGATTGACCTAATACTTCTTCCGAATCGTAACCTGTGACATTGGTGAAAGCTGGGTTGACGGAGATCACACGGTCTTGCTCGTCGGCGATCATGATGGCTTCGCTACTGTTCTGGAACACCATGTCAGCCAGTGCAAGCCGGTCACTGGCCTCCTTCGAGGCATGGACATCAGTGTAGGTGCCGATCATGCGTAACGCGTCGCCATTGGCATCCCATTTGACCACCATGCCCCTGACCATCACCCAGCGCCAGCTGCCGTCCTTGCATAACTTGCGGTGCTCATTGGTGAAACTACGGTCCGTACCGTCGATGGACTTCTGGCGCATCGCCATCAGGCAGTCGATGTCATCGGGATGGATGAGCTTCGCCCAGTCTTCCATGCGGTCGTTGATCTCATCCTCTGAATAGCCGAGCATCTCCTTGCATCGCCTGCTCAAGTAGATCCGGTTGGTGATCAGGTCGATGTCCCAGACGCCCTCTTCAGTGATATCCAGCGCATATTTCCAGCGTTCCTCGCTCAGGTGCAAGGCATCCTCGATCCGCTTTTTCTCGGTCACGTCCTGCACGATGGCGATGTGGCTGGTAGGCGTCTCTCCGGCACGCCAGAGCGCGGTGCAGGTGAGGTCTACCCAGACGATGCTGCCATCCTTCCTGATGTAACGTTTTTCGATGCGGTATTCATGGACCTCGCCATTGAGCATGGAGGCCGTCATCTTGCGTTGTAGCGGGAGGTCTGCCTCGTGGGTGATCTTGCCCAGCGTCAAGCGTTGCAGTTCGTCGAGGCTGTAGCCGACGATCTCACAGTAGCGCTTGTTGGTCTTGATGAAATGGCCGGTGTTGGCATCGCACATGGAGACGCCGACACCCGCCTGCTCGAAAAGACTGCGGAATAGTTGCTCGCTCTCGCGCAGGGCATCTTCGGTGCGGGTGCGCATGTGGATATCGTTCTCCAGGGCGCGGATCGTCTCCTCGACCTTGCCCTCGACCTCGCTCGCGGTAGCGACGCTCTTGTAGATCTCCTCGACGATCATGCAGATGACGATGCCGGATAGCGTGAATAACAAGATGGCGCTGGCCTGGCTAGCCGTCAACATCAACGACCAGAATGGCGGCACAAAAACATACTGGGCAGCGAAGACACTGAGCAATATCAAGAGGATGGTGGGACGTGTGCCACACACGAACGCACAGATCACGATGGCAGGATAGAACGTGACGTAGGCCAGTGTGCCTGATTCACCGAGGGTGACCAGCCTCACGAGGAAAGCCAGGATGAAGATACCGATGGCGACCAGGTATTTGGTCAGTTCGGTTTCGCGTACACCATAACGGAACAGAAGTGAGGAGTAAAAAGCGTCTCTTGCCTGGACCAGGCTGTTGAGCTGGTGGTTCAGGTGTTTGAGTTCGGGGCTTTCATTGTGTTTTGGCCCCGATGAGACCGTCTTTTTCATGCATTCCCCTATACAAATCCATTCTCTGCCTGCCGATAGGGGAATGCAATAGACTTTATTAAATAAATCCGGCGCTTAGGTTATCTTCCCCAGCGTAGCGCAGGGGTATGCACGGGGCTATCCCAATGCCGTTTGATCTCGTCATCCAGAAGGCAGACGGTGATCGAGGCACCGGCCATCTCCAGCGAGGTCACATAGTTGCCAACCAGCGAACGGCTGATGATGAGACCATGCCCTTCCAGTACCTTCGCGGCGCTGTTGAACAGTAAGTACAGTTCCATGAGCGGCGTACCGCCGAAGCCATTGACCAGCAACAGGATCTCCTGGCCTTTGGCCGGTTTGTGGTCGGATCGCTCGAAATCCTGCAGGATGGCAGCGACCATATCGCCGACGATGGCATCCGCCTCGCGCATGGCCTCACGCCGACGACCGGGTTCGCCATGGATACCCACGCCCATCTCAAGTTCGTTGTCGCCGATATCGAAGGTGGCACGACCTGCTGCGGGCACCGTGCAACTAGTCAGGGCGACCCCCATGGAGCCGGTGCGCTGGTTGACCTTGTCACCCAAGGCTTTACAGGTAGCCAGATCGGCGCCGGTCTCAGCCAGGCTACCGACGCATTTCTCGACGATGACCGTGCCGGCGACGCCCCGGCGACCAGTGGTATAGGTCGAGTTGATGACCGCGACATCGTCGCTGGTGAGCACGGTCGCGTTCTCGCCGGCCAGCATCTCCGAAGCCATCTCGAAGTTCATCACATCGCCCGCATAGTTCTTGACGATGAACAGGACACCTTTGCCCATATCGACCGCCTCGGCGGCGGCGAGCATCTGGTCGGGGGAAGGGGAGGTGAAGACATGGCCGGGGCAGGCGGCGTCGAGCATGCCATAGCCGATGAAGCCGGCATGCAGCGGTTCGTGACCGGAACCGCCGCCGGAGATCAGCGCCACCTTGTTCTGGGGCTTCTGGGCACGTGTCAGGTAGTTGGGGTCCAGATGCAGCGCGACCAGGTCACGGTGGGCGGCGGCAAAGCCGGACAGGCTTTCTACCAACATATCATCCACTTTGTTCACAAACTTCTTCATATGTCCTCCTCATGCTCGAAACCACGTTGTTGCGAGTGACTTCGTTTACAGCCAGTAAACGTCAGTCTCTCGCGCCGCGTGCTTTCTTCGCCGTTATTTTTGGGCTGGTTTTCGTTGATCAGTGTCGATCGAGCGCCAGATCGCAGACGGTGGCGATCATGACCTGGCAACTTTTCGCGCCGGGATCGATGTGCCCGATGGCGCGCTCACCCAGGAACGAAGCGCGCCCCTTGGTCGCGACCAGATCCCTGGTGGATAGCATGCCGGCCTGGGCCGCGTCCTTCAGTGCAGCAAAGATCTCGTCGCGGCTGGCATCGGTCGCGGTCAATGTCTGGAATCGATTTGCCACCGGGATCAGGACATCGAGCATGGTCTTCTCTCCGACATCGGCTTTACCGCGCTGTTTGACAGCATCCACCCCGGCGGCGAAGGCGGCGGCGATCCCGGCCAGCGAATCGGTCTCGCGTTCCTTGGCGGTCTTCGCCATGGCCATGAAGAAACTTGCCAGCAACGGCCCGGACGCGCCGCCGATGGTCGATAGCAGCTTCATGCCGATCTTCTGCAGCGCGGCATCGGGTGACAGGTCGGCCAGTTCGGATCGCATATCGACGATGGCCGCCGAGCCGCGTTTCATGTTGATGAAATGATCGCCGTCGCCGATCTCGCGATCCAGCGATTCAAGTTCGGATTCGCTGGCGAGAATGGCTTGCTGGATGGCTGCGGCAGCTGACAGGATGAATTCGGTTCTCATTGGGGGCTTTCATCTAGGACTGTGCGTGGGGGCTTTCCATTACAATGGCGTCTAACATTGGCATCTAGCCCAACCATACTGCGTTTCAATGACATTCAAACATATCACATCACGCGATAACAATCTGTTCAAGCAGCTGAAGAAGCTATCTGAGTCATCGCGTGAACGCCGCAAAGTCGGCGAGACCTTGCTCGATGGCGTACACCTGGTCGAGGGCTATCTCCAGCATTTCGGCGAACCGACATTGCTGGTGATCCCTGAAGGCGAGTCCAGCAACGAAGCCACAGGTTTGCTGCAGACGCTTGCGGACGTGCCGACCGTGATGTTCCCGACGTTGATGTTCTCCGAACTGACGCCGGTGACCAGTCCCACCGGCATCCTGGCATTGGTCAAGATCCCGCAACTGGCGGTGCCGCATACGGTGGATTTCGCTTTGCTGCTGGAGGATATCCAGGATCCGGGCAACCTCGGCAGCATGCTGCGCGCTGCGGCAGCAGCAGGGGTGGATGCGGTCTACCTCTCGACCGGCTGCACCGATGCCTGGTCGCCCAAGGCCTTGCGAGGCGGGCAGGGCGCGCATTATGTGCTGCCCATCGTGGAACGGGTGGATCTAAAAGCGTGGATGCAGGATTTTGACGGCCAGACGCTGGCGACCACCATGCAAGGCGATTCGCTCTACCTGCAAGACCTGGCAGGGCCGACGGCATTCATCATCGGCAATGAAGGCACCGGCCTGAGTGGCGAACTGATCCAGGCGGCAAGCAAGCAAGTCAATATCCCGATCGCTGACGGCATCGAATCGCTGAATGCCGCCGCCGCCTCGTCGATCTGCCTCTTTGAGCGGGTGCGTCAGAAATCTAAGCGTTAACGAGCTTGTCGAGCGGCCTGAACTGACCGGCGCCTGAACTGACGGCGAGGGCTTATTTGCGGAAAGCCCGACGTATGGGTTTGCGCGTATGCCAAAGCAGGTGCACCGCACTGTAAGCGAGGCAGGCACCGACCACCGCCAGTACCGCGAGGCCTGTCATCAGCGGCAAACCGGCACGCTCGAACCAGTGACTGATCACCTGTAGCCATTCGTAATCCGGGATGAGCACTTGCGGTTCTTCCGCCAGGCGCTCCAGATCGGTGGGTTCGGTCGGCGCGCCGAGAATGAAGCTGCCGATCTTGTAGGCTAGCCAGTAGACCGGCGGGAACGTGAACGGGTTGGTGACCAGCGTACAAAGCGCCGCCACCGTAATGTTGGCGCGCATCATCAAGGCGGCGATCGCGGCCAGCAGGATCTGCGCGATGGGGATCATGAACCCGAAGAACACCCCGATGGCCGCGCCCTTGGCAACCGCATGTTTTTCAGGGCGCCACAGCCGTTTGTCTTTCAGTTTGTGTGCGAAGGGCTGCAACCAGCGGTGCTCGATGATCTGCTGGCGTGTGGGAATCCATTTTCTGAACGGGAAAGACATGGGTTTCAGTGGCGGCTATGACTGCCGGGCGCGCTGATTTCCTCACTGAACAGTTGGCGGATATCGACTTTGTCGAATCGGTAGGCGGCGTTGCAGAAATCGCAATGTACCTCGACTTCCCCACGTTCCTCGATGATACCGTTGATCTCTTCCTCGCCCAGCATACGCATCATGCTGCTGACGCTATGCCTCGAACAACTGCAATGGAACCCAACCGGTTGCCCATCGAACAGCCGCACCGTCTCTTCATGGAACAATCGATGCAGCAGGTCTTCTGTCGGCAACCGGAGCAACTCTTCCGCCGTGACGGTCTCGGCCAGCATGCCGGCGCGGTTCCAGGCATCCTCATCCTGTTCCGGACTTTCCGGCAGTTTCTGCAATAGCATCCCGCCAGCGGATTCGCCATCACAGGCGAGCCAGATGCGGGTCTCGATTTGTTCGGAACGTTGCATGTAATTTTCCAGGATGCTGCTGATACTGTCACCTGCCAATGGCACGATGCCCTGATAGGGCTGGCTGCCGTCTTTGGGGTCGAGGGTGATGGCAAAATGACCGTCACCGATCATTTCGACAAAATCGTCTTCAGGCAGTTCGCCACTCCATTTCGCCGTGGCGCGTAATTGCAGTTGCTGGGTTTCCGTCACCGAACATTCCACCACCAGCAATTTGACCGGACCCTTGCCCTGGATCTGCAGGATCAGCGCCCCTTGCATCTTCAGGGTGGCGATCAGCAGGGCGCTTGCCGCCATGAGTTCGCCCAGTGCCCGGCGCAACTGCGCTGGGTGTTGCTGGTGTCGCAGGGCGGACTGCAGAGTTTGCTGGAGCTGAACGATATTGCCGCGGACGGGGGTGTGGTCGAACACGAAACGGTGGAGTTGGTCTTGCATGGCATCGGTTGGGAATGATTGAACGCTATTCTAACATGCGGGTATACCCGCCTTCATTCAAGTGTTGACCGGCTCACGGCTTAGGATGACCATGTCATCAGAGATGAAGAATAAAGATAGACAACGTTCATGAGATCAAGAATAAAAGCTTTATTGAAACCGCAGTTGCTGGCCTTCATATTCGCCATGGCCATCGTGCCCTTGTTATTCATGGTCGTCAGGCATGCTGCCGACCAGCTGACGGATTCTCGACTATGGGTCGAGCATACCTACAATGCGCTCTCCCGCATGGAACAGTTACGTAGCAACATGGAGACCGTGGAGACCGCAAGACGCGGTTTTTATATCACACGCCAGGAGCAATACCTGCAGCCTTACCGCATCGCCAAGGATGAGGTGCTCGAGAATTTGGACGCCTTGCAGAGCATGATCAAGGACAATGCCCCGCAGCAGCAGAGATTGCAGCAGATACGCCCAGTGGTCTTGTCGCTGTTGGCGCTGGCGAATCGGGACTTCGAAATGCAGCAGCAGGATCTCAATCGCTCACGCAATGTGATGTCTCAGGCTAAGATATTGATCGACAAGGCACGTCGTCTGATCGAGGAGATGCAGCAAGCGGAGCGGACCCTGTTGGTTAAGCGATCCGTCGAACTCGATAATCGACAGCGCGACTTACACTGGCTGATGTTGGGCATGGCAGTCGGCTTCTTCCTGTTGCTAGCGTTCAGTTTCTACACCATTTACCGGGAGAACGTCCGTCGCCGTCAGGTGGAGCAGGGCTTACGAGAAAGTCAGGCGCTGAACGACGTCGCAGTCCATAACCTGTCACTAATGCACGAGATGACCAGTCTGCTGCAATCCTGCGCCGATGTCAGCGAATCCCTGGAAGTCATCCACCAGTTCGCATCGCGTCTCTTTCCAACCGGCAGCGGCGTGCTCTATCTGTTCCGGGAATCCAGAAATCAGCTGATTGCGGCCATGAACTGGGGCGCACCTGCTGACAGCAAGGAGATCTTCCAGCCCGACGATTGCTGGGCATTGCGGCGTGGCGAGCCGCACAAGCTCGACCACAAGCATCATTCGCTGGCCTGCAATCACATGGAACACACCACCGGTATCGTCAGCCTATGCATGCCCGTGATGGCCAAGGGCAATGTGCTGGGTATCCTCTATCTGCAGCGGCAACCGGATGATCTCCTGAGCGAGGTCGAATACCGACTCGCTGCGACCATGGCGAGCCAGATCGCACTGGCGCTCTCCAACATCAAGTTGCGGGAGACATTGCGCGATCTCTCGGTGCGAGACCCGTTGACCGGCCTGTTCAACCGCCGCTACATGGAAGAGTCACTGCAGCGAGAGATCGCGACCGCCAAGCGCAAGGAACGCGAACTTGGCCTAGCCATGCTGGATATCGATCATTTCAAGAAATTCAACGACACCTTCGGCCATGACGCGGGCGATCTGTTGTTGCGCGAAGTCGGCGAGTTGTTGATGCAGCGTTCTCGTGCCGGGGATATCGCCTGCCGCTTTGGCGGCGAAGAGTTTGTCATGATCTATCCAGAGGCATCGCCGGAGATCGTCATCAGGCTGGCGGAAGAGCTTCGGCAGGCGATCCACGACATGCAAGTACAGCATTTCGGGCGCTCCTTGGGCCAGGTCACTGCCTCGCTGGGGCTGGCCTTCTTTCCGCAGCATGGGCAGAGTACAGCCGCCTTGCTCAGGGCGGCGGATAAGGCGTTGTATGAAGCGAAAGGTGCTGGCCGGAACTTTGTCCAGGTGGCCGAAGTGCCGGAGGACTGGACCTAAGCGCTAGTCAGGCAAGTCTCATTCCAGGCTGGACGTGATTGCCCGTCGATTGGGGATGTGATCCACACGCCAGTGGGTCTTGGCCCAAGACCAGAGCGTAGATAGACTGGCCTGCTTGAGCTCGGGCCATGGCTTCTGTTGCAGGAAATCTAGCGCCCGCCAGAGTTCCAGATGAGGCTGGGTGAGGTCCAGGGGTTTCGCGAGGGTCTGTTTGCTGAGTTTCTCGCCCCGCTGGTTCGCGACCACCGGCACATGGCTATAACTGGTCTTGGGCAACGCCAGGACCTGTTGCAGGTAGATCTGCCTGGGCGTGGAGTCCAGGAGATCGGCGCCCCGCACGATGTCGGTCACGCCCTGCAGGGCATCATCGACCACCACCGCCAGTTGGTAAGCAAAGATGCCGTCGGCCCTTTTCAGCACGAAATCGCCGATATCCCGGGCGAGATTCTGGCTGATCAGGCCCTGGATACGATCACGGCATTCGGTCACTTCATCCTTGACCCGCACACGCCATGCGCGTGGCGTCTTGCCCGCGGGTAGGCCGTGGCTGCAAGTGCCGGGATAGATCAGGCCATCGATGCCGCTGATCGCGGAATCCGCGATCTCCTTGCGCGAGCAGGCGCACGGGTAAACGAGATCGTGTCGTCGAAGACGTTCCAGTGCTTCGGTGTAATGTTCCAGCCGGCTGCTTTGATAGACCACTGCACCATCCCACTGCATGCCGAAAGCTTCCAGCGTACGCAGGATATCGTCAGCCGCACCAGGCATCTCCCTCGGCGTGTCGAGATCTTCCATGCGCACCAGCCATTTCCCCTCGACCTGACGTGCCTCAAGGTAGCTCGATACCGCAGCGACCAGCGAACCGATATGCAATGGGCCGGTGGGAGAGGGGGCGAAGCGGCCGGTGTACATCTCAGCGCTTCCCCAAGCCCGGAGTCCAGCCTGCTCTCAATGGCACTGTAGGCTGAACGGTCATGCGCCCATCGACGGGCATGGATGCATGACATTCACTGCGTGAGACTTGTGATTGAATCCCTCGCGACGGCATCGTGGATCGTGGCTAGTGGAGGGGTTGCAGATAAGGTGGGATATACCAGCTCTGCAGGTCCTTGCCGAGCAGGACCAGCTGGCACGGCATGCGATCGGCACCGTTGGTGCTGACCTCGAATTCGTATGTACGCATCAATTGCATATGACCCTTGTGATTACGGCCAAGCCAGATACGGCTACACGAGACGGTCTCGTCCAGTAACTGCAGGTTCCATCGTTCGGCAAGGTCCCGGCCGCGAATTACCGCTTGATCGCGCGCGCCAACGGCATCGAACCACAGCCAAGCGCCGAAGACGATGGCAAGAAGCAGGATGAGTTCCATGGTCAAGCCGGCGCGGTTGGCGCTTCTTCCTCTTCCTCGGGTTCATCTTCGTGCAGGGAGAGATGATCGATCCGCGACGAGGAGTCCTGCGTGCTGGCGTTCTTGCTGTGCAGCTTGAAACGCAACCGCAGTTCGTTGAGGGAATCCGCGTTGCGTAAGGCATCCTCTTCGGTGATGCGGCCTTCCTCGCATAGCTGGAACAAGGCCTGGTCAAAGGTTTGCATGCCGAGCTCGACGGATTTTGCCATGGCTTCCTTCACCATATTGGTCTCGCCCTTGAGGATGAGGTCGGCGACCAGCGGCGAATTGAGCAGGATCTCGATGGCCGCACAACGTCCGCCGCCTTTCTTGGGCACCAGACGCTGCGAGACGAAGGCACGCAGGTTGAGCGACAAGTCCATGTGCAGTTGCGCGTGACGCTCCTCCGGGAAGAAATTGACGATACGGTCCAGCGCCTGGTTGGCGCTATTGGCATGCAGAGTCGCCATGCACAGGTGGCCGGTCTCGGCGAAGGCGAGGGCGAACTCCATGGTCTCGCGGTCGCGGATCTCGCCGATGAGGATCACGTCCGGCGCCTGGCGCAGGGTGTTCTTCAGGGCAGAGAACCAGTCGTTGGTGTCGCGGCCGACTTCGCGATGGGTGATGAGACAGTTCTTGCTTGGGTGTACGTATTCCACCGGGTCTTCGATGGTGATGATATGCCCGTGGCTGTGCTCGTTACGGTAATCGATCAGCGCTGCCAGCGTCGTGGATTTACCGGAGCCTGTACCGCCCACCAGGATGATGAGCCCGCGCTTGGCCATCATGACTTCCTTCAACTGCTTCGGTAGGCCCATCTCGTCGAAGTTGGGGATCTTGGTGGTGATGGTCCGCAAGACCATACCCACGTTTTCCTGCTGCACGAACACATTGACCCGGAAGCGACCGATCTCCTTGGGCCAGATGGCGAAATTGCATTCCTTGTCCACCGCGAACTGGGCGCGCTGCTTCTCGTTCATCATCGCATTGGCAAAGGCGCGCGTATGCTCGCCTGAGAGTTTCTGCTGGGTCACCGGCGTCATCTTGCCGTCGATCTTCATGGCGGGCGGGAAGTCTGCGGAGATGAAAAGGTCAGAGGCTTTTTTATCCAGCATCATGCGTAACAGGTTATGCATGTAGGTCAGGGCTTGTTCGTTGTTCACGCGACTGGACTCCGAATGGGTGAAAGATAAGGGTAGGCAGGCATCATCTTAATGGTGACGTGGCTCAGCTTCAACACGTATTTGCGGGCGCCGGGATCGGCCAAAGTGTATGTAAAGCGGGGTTGTACTCGGCAGGAGTTTATCGGTTATAGTGCACTTGAAACCTATCCATTATGAGTTCTTTCCCCGCACCATGAATGTAGCAGCACGATGATCGAAGCCCGAGAACAAGAAGCCCTCAACGCCTACCTCAATCTCTTGCAGAAGAAGGGGGCCACCAACGAGTACCTGAAGAAGCGGGCCGACCTGCTGACCAAGCTGGCCAAGCTCATCCAGGCCAAGGCGAACGACGGTTACATGTATCGTGACGCACTCGAAGCCGTGCTCGAGAAGCTCGATCGCAAGGAATGGCCGGAGTTCATCGCCATGGCGCGCGATTTCTACCACTTCTGGATCAAGGACATCAAGGCCATCGCCGCCCTCAATTCCGAATCCGCGTTCGATATCGAACCCGTCAAATGGCAACCACTCGAAGCCAACCTCAAAGTGCTGTGGAACATGCTGGATAAAGAGAAGTTCAGCACTTCGGAGACCTGGCCGCTGAAGGCTTACACGCTTGCCTTGCGTCAGGAAGGTGCAGCCCAGGCGCTGGTCGACACCCGCGTCAAGCTGGTGAAGTTGCTGTTGATCCGCTTGCGCGATGCGCCGGAGAGGAATCACCGCATCTACCGTATCGCGGCGGATTGCACCGTCCCCTTATTCACCCTGCAGGACACGCGCCGTCTGTTCCTGGTCGTCGTGCGGGAGTTCTACTATTTCTGGGCGGGCGACCCCGAAGCCGCCAAGTACATCTTGCGGGAAACCACCGGCCAGTACATTTGATCTGCCCTGACGGGCAGTGCATCCTGGTTCAGTCGCTTTCCCAGCCCAGTCGCTTTCCTAGCCTAGTCACTTTCCTAGCCTAGTCACTTTCCTAGCCCAGACTCTTCTCTCTAATCCAGTAACTTCTCAAGGTTGTCGCACCAGGTGCGCAGGATCTTGATGCGGGCATGGTATTTGTCGTTGGCCTCCACCAGTGTCCAGGGCGCGACGGCCGTACTGGTGCGGTCCACCATGTCCGATACGGCATTCTGGTATTCGTCCCATTTCTTGCGGTTACGCCAATCCTCTTCCGTGATCTTGAAGCGCTTGAACGGGATCTGCTGGCGGGTCTCGAACCGTTTCAGCTGTTCTTCCGGGCTGATCTGCAACCAGAACTTCATCAGCAGGATGTCTTCGTTGGCAAGTTGTTCCTCGAAATCATTGATCTCGGCATACGCCCGCATCCAGTCCTGCTCGCTGCAGAAGCCTTCGACGCGCTCGACCAGTACCCGCCCATACCAGGAACGATCGAAGATGGTTACGCGTCCTTTGCCGGGGATGTGGCGCCAGAAGCGCCATAGATAAGGCTGTGCCCGTTCTTCCTCGGTCGGCGCCGCGACCGGGATGATCTGATAATGTCGCGCATCCAGCGCTTGGGTGATGCGGCGGATACTGCCGCCTTTGCCCGCGGCATCCGCCCCTTCGAAGACGCTGACCACCGAGAGTTTCCTGAAACCCGCTTCGCGCGTCAGCCAGTTGAGTTTGCTCTGGTATTTCTCCAGCTGTTTCTCATAGGTCGGCTTGGACAGGGCCTGGGTCAAGTCCAGGGTATCGAGGATGCGCACGGCGTCTAGCGACTTCAACAACGGAGGTGCGGCGGCCTTGCGGACCTTCTTGCGGCTGTGTTCCAGCCGCTTCCTGATGGCCTCGAGGATGTACTTGCCCGCCGTGAGGTTGCGGTAATTGGCGTCATAGCCTTCGATGACGATCCAGGGTGCGTTGGCCGTGCTGGTCTCGCTCAGGACATGGCTGGAGATGTTGCGGAATTTCTCGTACATCTTGAGATGTTTCAGATCCTGCTCGCTGACGCGCCAGGCGGTATCCGTGTCCTTCTGCAAGGTCTTGATACGCTGTTTTTGGCGTTCCTTGGACAAATGGAACCAGAGCTTGATGACGAGGGCGCCTTCGTCCGTCAGCATGCGCTCGAAGCGCACGATCTCTTCCAGCGCATTGTCCAGCGCTTCATTCTTGATCTTGCCGTAGGTGCGGTCGACGATGGGGGCGGTGTACCAGGAGCCGAACAGGATGCCGATCTCACCTTTAGGCGGGAGCGCACGCCAGAAACGCCACATCGGAGGCCGCTGGCTTTCTTCCTCGGTCGGTGGGCCGAAGGCGTGGGTGTTGATGTGACGTGGATCCATCCACTCATTGAGCAAGTTGACCGTTTCGCCCTTGCCTGCGCCATCGACGCCGCCGATCAGGATGATGACGGGGAATTTGCCGGACTCCAGCAGATCGTACTGGGTCTCCAGCAAGGATTCCCGTAATTCCGGCAAGGCTTTCTTGTAAACGTCCTTCGCGATCTTATGGCCAAGCTCAGCGGATTCGAACATGGTGATCCCCAGTTGTCAGGCTGAGTCCATAGTAATCAATCCGCTGCGATGTCGCTACCTCGCGAATGGGCTGCTTCCACGTTGCCCCCATGTTGATATGGAGCAA
>CABHOJ010000131.1 GCA_902168195.1 uncultured Methylotenera sp. | reverse complement strand
CCACTACACAGAAGTTATAGGTCGGGGTGCCGTCTGCTCGCGCGATGATGAGGTCGTCCAGCTCTTCATTCGAGATCTCGATACGGCCCTTCACAAGATCGTCCCAAGCGACGGTTCCCGACACTGGATTCTTGAAGCGCACCACCGGAGGCACGTCGTCCGGCTTGGTCGGCAGGACTTTGCCGGCTTCCGGGCGCCAGCGGCCGTCATAGCGTGGTTTTAGCCCTTGTTGCATCTGCTGCTCCCGCATCGCATCCAGTTCTTCTTTGCTGCAATAGCAATAGTAGGCCTTGCCTTCATCGATCATGCGTTGGATGACCGCTTTATAACGATCCATCCGCTGCATCTGGTAAAAGGGGCCTTCGTCCCAATCCAGTCCCAGCCAGCGCATGCCGTCGAGGATGGCCTGAACGGCTTCAGGCGTGGAGCGCGCGACATCGGTATCCTCGACGCGCAGGATGAACTCGCCCTGATGTTTGCGGGCATAAGCCCATGAGAACAAAGCGGTGCGTGCTCCGCCGATATGAAGAAATCCTGTCGGACTTGGTGCGAATCTGGTGCGAACGGCCATTGGGAATCATGTCATGAAGTGAAGGGGCGATTTTATCATGTCACCCCTGTCAACGACTGAGGTTTTGAGGCTGATGCGTACTGGCGATCAGCACTTGCCCTTGGATAGTGATCAGTCTTTACCCTTGGCGTGACCAAAGGCGTTTCCATTGCCGTTACCCGCGCCGACCATCGCGCTGGCGCCTGCACTTGCGGCGTAAGCACCGCCACCGAATCCACTACCGTCTCCATGCATGATGCCGCCATACCCTGCACTAGCACCGCCCGCGTTGACGATGCCCTTGGTATGGCCCAGCGCGTATCCGTTGGTCGCAGCTCCGGAACCGGCGCCAGCGGCACTCACGATACTGCTACGTTCATTGCCGGTCGCCTTGTCTAGCTGACCTTTGGCTAATGCCCCGGAACTGCCGGCGGCGGTCTGTATGCTGCCGCCACCATTGCCATTGCCATTCACGATCCCTGAGCGCTCCGTGCCGTAGGCATTACCGTTGATATCTCGCGCCCGGTCAGCTGCGTTCGACGCCACCTCCAACGCTGCGGTGTCGGCAGCCCCATTGGCTTTGACTAATGTCGCGTGCTGGGCGTTGATGCTGGCCGCAGGTGAGATGTTCAGATGATGGGCGATCTGCCCCCACCCCATGCCGTCGCTCCGCAGCTGCAATACGCCCTGCATGTTCATCAACTGGCCCTGATTATTGATGACGCTCCCGCCCATCAATGCCGCTTGTAGTTGTTCGGCAGTCGGATTGCTGATCCCGGCGATCGCGAGTTCCTTGCTGGCGAAATCCAGAGCTCGCGAGATGTTTCCATAACCCATCGGCTTGGTCGGGGGATCGAAGGTCACGATACTGACCTCTCCGGTTGGCCCGACCGTGGTCAGTGTGATCGGTGTGCTGTTACGCAGGCCTTGCGTCAGGTTCTGTAAGTTATTGCTGGAACCAGCGAAACCGCCATAGGTAGTCTCGATCTTCTTGACGTAATAACTTTCCGAATTAGCGACCGTGGTTGGTGGCTTTGTGTTGATTGGCTTAGGCGTGGGCGTCTTGACCGGCTCGGCAGCCCAGGAGAGCGATGCACAGCACACCATCATCAAACCGGAAATCAACGCCAATCTTTGCTTATGCGGGGTTTGCTTCATCACATTCAGCTCCTGGCCAGGACACGTTCGGTTTGCAGGATGATCTCGGTGGATGTCGCGCTGTCGTAGAAGATCGTGCCGTTCTTGGCAGTCACGCGCATCCGTGTAGCGTTATCGCTGAGCGGTTCCAAGCGGATCTCGATATCGCGGTCATTCGCCCTTGCCTTGACCAGGTCCGTTTTCGTGTTCTCGTACTTGCCTGTAGAGACGACTTTGATACCCATTCGGGTCAATGCCGCGAATGTCGCCGTCTTGACCCTGGGCGAAGGCTCCGTGAACGTGCGGTAAGTGATCCCGTTCAGGGTATGGCTCATGGCGGCGGAACCACCCAGGCCTGCTGCGGTAATGGCGGCCGGCATGCACCCAGCCAATAATGTAAAGCTAGCCATCAAAGTGAACACTTTTGCACTGATTATCAGCATGGCACATTCCCCTGGTACAGCGTGTTTGGATCGATAGGATTCTGCAAGAGGGATAGCAATGCCCGTGCCAAAATATAACCATATGTTTATATTGAGTTAATTCACGCTACATACGTAAAAAAGCCGGTTACATGTCTCCACATAGAGACATATAACCGGCTTCTTCATTTAGGCATATGATTTATAAGGACAAGTCATCGTCCCCGAATGACGACAGCTCGTAAAAACATCGAGCCGATGTCAGTCAGACCACGATCGTATCACTCGCAATCGCAATATGCCGATATGTTTCTCACCAATCGGTTCCTGATCTCCGCAGACACGGCATCCATCACACCGTCTAGCGTTTCAGGTTTTATTGGGGACAGTTCCGAGAGGCTGTCATGGTTGACAGGGGTTGGGATAAAGTTCTTTTGTATCAGTTCTACTTCCACTACAAGCTCCTTTTGGGATGCGTTAAGTTGAATGGATGATTCAACTGTCTGGGAGGGTATTTTTGGTAAAAAATTCCACCCGGCTTCAAATATAACGCTACTGGTCAAGTAGCGTTGACATCTTAAAATCTCAAGCAAGAACCAGGCTCACCTGAGACAATCACATATCAAGTTCCCTAAGCTGCCGATCACACCATTGGAACTCAAGGATGTGACCGGCATTTGACACTGACACGAAAAACGACCACATGACCATCGAGACTGAAGCCTTCATCGGCTATCTGGCGGCCTTTCTGACGACCGCCGCCTTTCTACCTCAAGCCTACAAGTCCTGGCGTAGCCGAGATCTTTCAGGCATCTCGCTTCCCATGTATGCCATGTTCACGGCGGGCGTCGGCTTCTGGCTGGTCTATGGCCTGATGATCGGCAGTACGCCTGTGATCCTGGCCAACCTCATCACTTTCGTGCTTTCCAGCACCGTTCTGGGGCTCAAGATCCAGCAGGTGCTCGCTGCAAATTCCAAACGCAGATGACCGCCCTGCTCGATCCTGTAAAACTGCCTCTTTAGTTAGACTCCCAACCGCCGCCGAGGGCCTTGAACAGGTCCACCGTCGCGACGAGTCTTGCCTGTCGACTCTGGATGAATGCCAAAGCAGCCTCATTGTAGACACGCTGGGAATCGAGCACATCGATATACGCGGAATAGCCGGATTTATATCGATTCTGGGCGATCTCCATCGCTTTCATCGCCGCCTGTTCGCTGGACTGTAAGGCGTTTTCGCGCTCGGCACTCTGCCGCACCGTGACCAGCGCGTCGTTCACTTCCTTGAACGCTGTCTGGATGGCGCCTTCATACGAGGCCAGGGCCTGTTTCTGTTGTGCGCTTGCCTGATCCACCCTGGCTGACAATCTGCCGGAGTCGAATATCGGCAAGTTCAATGCAAGACCGCCGGTCCAGATACGTGCCGCGGATTTGAGGACATTGCTCAAATCGGCACTTTCACCCCCATAATTGGCCGTCAGCGAGATGGTCGGGAACAAGGCCGCTTTGGCGACGCCGATACGTGCATTCGCCGCGATCATGCTCTGTTCCGCTTGGCGGACGTCCGGCCGTGCCTCCAGCAAGCTGGAAGGCAATCCTGCAGGCGGAACGGGCGGTGTCGGGACGTTCTTGATATCCCCTTCGGCGATCTTCAGATCCAGGACCCCTGTCAGTACCGCCAGCTGATGCTCGACGATCGCACGCTGCCTCGTCAGGTCCGCGATCTGCGCGACCAGGTTCGAACGCGCCACCTCTGCCTGATGGACATCCAGCGCGGAGGCGACACCGCCTTCCAGACGGCGCTTGGTCAATGCCAAGCTCTCTTCGCGGGTGTTCAAGCTGTTCTTGGAGATGGCCAACTGTGCTTCCAGGCTCCTCAAAAACAAGTAATTGCTCGCGACCAGGCCGGACAGGGACAACTCCACGGTATCTTTGGCAAACACCGTACCGAGCGCCTGCGCTCTCGCAGCCTCTTTCGCGCGGCGTAACTTGCCCCAGAAATCCAGTTCGAACGAAGTACCGAGCCGGATGTTGTAATTCTCTCGATAAGGTCCGTTAAAGGCCGGGAAAGCACCCAGTTCCGTCACTCTGGAACGCGCAGCACTGGAGTCCAGATTGATCTGCGGGAACAGGGCCGCGCCCACCTCACGCAGGAAGGCATCGGCCTCTTCGACCCGTGCGACCGCCAGTTTGATATCGGTATTGTTCTGCAAAGCCTTATTGACCAGGTCATTCAGCACAGGATCCTGATACAACTCCCACCAGGTCTTGGTGACCGGGATCGGCGCTTGCGTCGATTCGATATCCGCTTGCGCGTATTGCGCAGGCACCTGAGGTTCTGGCCGTTTGTAATCAGGGCCGACTAGCATGCACCCGGGCAAGAGCGATACTGCCACCGCGAGGTGCAGAAGTTTCAATTTAGCGTTCATACAGCGCCCTTTCCAGCATGTGCATCAGCCTTTTCTTTCTTTTTGCCTGTGAGCCAGGTGAAGAACAACGGGATGAAGATAGTGGCGACGAAGGTGGCGAGCAGCATGCCGCCGAACACACCCGTCCCCATCGATCGACGCGCAGCCGAACCCGCGCCTGTGGCAATGACCAATGGCACGATCCCTAGCACGAACGCCATGGAGGTCATGACGATGGGACGGAACCGTAAGCGCGCCGCTTCGACCGCCGCTTCCATGATGGGCATGCCTTCCTCCAGCTTCTGACTAGCGAATTCCACGATCAGGATCGCGTTCTTCGCCGCCAGACCTATCAATGTCACCAGCCCGATCTGGAAGTAGATGTCGTTCGGCATCCCGCGAATGAATACCGCGAGCAAAGCGCCCGTCAACGCGAACGGTACCGCCATGATGACCGCTAGCGGCAATGCCCAGGTCTCGAACTGCGCCGCCAGGATCAGGAACACCATGATGATGGCGAAACTGAAGGCGAAGATGGCGGCCGAACCCGTACGTTTCTCCTGATAGGCCTGTCCGGTCCAGGCGACCTGGTATTCATCCGGCAGATTCTCCTTGGCGATCTTTTCAACGAGCTTGATCGCATCGCCGGAACTGACGCCCTCGGCACCGCTACCGAGCACCTTGGCGGAGACCAGGCCGTTATAACGTTCCAGTTGCTCTGCGCCGACGATACTGCTGATTTTGCTCAGCGCGGACAGCGGGATCATCACGCCTGCTCTCGATCGCACGTAGACCTTGCCTAGATCCTCAGGCTTCATCCGGTATTCCGGCTCTGCCTGCAACTGCACGCGGTAGGTGCGTCCGGAACGGTTGAAATCGTTGACGTAGAGCGATCCCATGGTGCTTTGCAGCGTGGCGTAGATGTCCGATACGGGTACGCCCAGCGAGATCGCCTTGGCTTCATCCACTTCCACGAACAATTGCGGCACCGTTGGCCTGAAGAAGGTATTGATCCCGGTCAGCCTCGGTTCCTGGCGCAGCGCGTCCATGAAATTGTTCACGGTAGCGGAGAGCTTCATGGGATCGGTGTCGCCACGGCTCTGCACATACAGCTCGAAACCACCGGAATTACCCAAACCACGGATCGCCGGCGGATTGAACGCGATCGCCATACCGTCCGGCTGCATCATGCCGATACCGAAGAGCTTCTTGACGATGTCTTCCGCCGTGGCCTTGCGCTCGTCCCAATCTTTCAGCCGCACGAACATCGTGGCCGCACTGGTCTTGTTACCGCCGCCGATCAGATCGAACCCGTTGATGGCGAACTCATGCGCCACGGCCGGATCCTTGGCGATCTCCGCCCGGACCGCTTCGGTGGTCTTGGCCGTTCGCGCGAGCGTCGCGCCGTCAGGCAGGATCACGGCTGTCACGACATAGCCCTGATCCTCAGGCGGCACGAAACTGCCCGGCACTGCGCGCAACATCAGTACGGCAACGATGATGATGCCGACGAATACCAGTGCACCGATGATACGGTGATGCAGCGTCAGGTTGACGATGCCGGTATAGAACTTGGTCAGGCGGGTGAAGGCGTTGTTGAACGGGCGGAAGAAGGCCGATTCGCCGTGCACGGATTTCAGGATCAGCGCGCACAAGGCGGGTGTCAGCGTCAGCGCGACGATACCGGAGATCACGACCGCCACGGCGACCGTCACCGCGAACTGCCGGTAGAGTTCGCCCGCGATGCCGCCTAGGAACGCGACCGGTACGAATACCGCACACAACACCAGCACGATGGCGACCACCGCACCGGAAACCTGCTGCATGGACTTGATCGCGGCGTTGATCGGGGACAACTTCTCTTCCGCCATCAAACGCTCGACGTTCTCGAGTACCACGATGGCGTCATCCACCACGATACCGATGGACAGGACCATGGCGAACAGGGTCAACGTGTTGATGGAGAAGCCGAACATCCATAGGCCCGCGAACGTACCGATCAAGGAGATGGGCACCGCGATGATGGGGATCAGGGTCGCTCTCCAGCTTTGCAGGAACAGGAATACGACCAGCACGACCAATATCATGGCCTCGCCCAGTGTTTTGACCACCTCTGAGATGGACGCCTTGACGAAGTCGCTGGTGTCGTAAGGGATGGTGTATTCCATGCCTTCCGGGAAGCGCTCCTTCAGCTCATCCATCTTGCTCTTGATGGCGCTGGCGGTATCCAGCGCATTGGCGCCGGATTGCAGGAAGATCGGGATGGCGACGCCGGGTTGGCCGTCCAATGCCGAGCGTACGTTGTAGCTTTGAGAACCAAGCTCGATACGCGCGACATCCTTCAGATAGAGCACACCGCGCGGACCGTCGGCACGAACGATGATGTTGCCGAACTGCTCGGGATCGACCAGACGGCCTTTAGCGGTCACGGTGTAGACGATCTGCTGGTCGCTCGGCGCAGGATCCTGACCAATCTTGCCGGCGGCATATTGGGCATTCTGGGCACGGATGGCTTCGGCGATCTCGGTCGTCGTCACGCCCAGTTGTGCCATGCGATCAGGCTTGAGCCAGATACGCATGGAATAGTCCTGCGCGCCAAAGATCGTTGCATCCCCTACGCCTTTGACGCGCTTCAGTTCGTCCAGCACATTCAGCGTGGCGTAATTACTGAGATAGAGCGGCTCGAACTTCTTGTCCGGCGAGGTCAGCATGACGACCAGCAAGATGTCGTTCGAACGCTTCTGTACGACCACACCTGTGCGCCGGACATCTTCCGGCAAACGCGGCAAGGCGATGTTCACGCGATTGCTGACGTTAAAGGTTGCCTGGTCGACATCGGTACCGATCTCGAAGGTGGCGATGATCTGCAACTGGCCGCTGGAGTCCGCGCTGGAGTTGAAGTATAAGAGGCCCTCGACACCGCTCAACTGCTCCTCGATGGGTGCAGCGACCGTCTTAGACAGCGTTTCTGCACTGGCGCCCGGATAGGTCGCTGTGATGATGACGGTAGGTGGCGCGATCTGGGGGTATTGGGCGATCGGCAACTTCATCGAAGCGGCGAAGCCGGCCAAGACGATGATGATCGATAGCACCGATGCGAAGATCGGCCTGGTAATGAAGAATCTGGTCATATCGATCCTCTCACTTATGCCGGCTTGGCGTCAGAAGGTTTGGCAGGGGCTTGAGGCGGCTGACCGGCAGGATGCGGGTTCACTGGCGCGCCCGGGCGTATCTTGATGAGGTTATCGACGATCACTTTCTCGCCCGCTTTCAAACCATCCAGGATGATCCAGTCCTTACCTTGCCAATCACCGACGACCACCGGCCTGACTGTCGCTTCGTTCTTCTCGTTGACCACATAGACGAACTTGCCGAGGTCCGAATTCTGTACAGCGACCTGCGGGACCAAGAAGACGCCATCGCGCTTACCCGTCGTGACGCGTGCGCGCACGAACTGGCCTGGTACCAATTGCTGGTTCTTGTTCTCGAAAGTCGCCCTCAGCTGCTGTGTCCCTAAAGTTGGATCGATCTGGCTCGCGGCGAAGTTGAGCTTGCCCTTCTCTTCATAGGTATGGCCGTCAGGCAACAGCAAAGTGACTTGTTGCACGTTTTTCTCGCTCAGGCGGCCACCCAGTTGGGCGAGCTCGTTATCGGAGAAACTGAACCTTACCCAGATCGGCGATAACTGGACGATCGTCGTCAATAGGCTGCTATTCGCCGAAACTAGTGCACCTTCGGAGAACTGGAAGCGTCCTGAGACACCGTTCACCGGGGCGGTGACCGTCGTATAGGAAAGGTTGAGCTCGGCTTCACGCACATTGGCTTCCGCCTGCAGCATGGCAGCTTCTGCAACGGCATTGTCGGATACGGCGTTATCGTATTCGCGCTGACTGATGGACTGGGTGGCCAACAAGCCCTGCAGCCTCGCTTCTTCTCGTTTGGTCTGTTCGATGCGGGCTTTTTGCTGGGCCAACTGTGCGCGTGCCTGGGACAAGGCGATCTGATAAGGCACAGGATCGATGAGGAACATCGCCTGGCCTGCCTTTACCGGCGTGCCTTCTTCATAGAGGCGCTTGAGCAGGATGCCGCCCACACGTGGCCGGATCTCGACTTCTCTGGCACCTTCGGTTTGCGCGACGGCTTCAGCGCTGATGGGCACTGTGACCGGTTTCAACTCCACGACACCGACTGGCATCGCCATCCCGGCAGGCGGGCCCGCCTGTTCGCTCTTGCCACAAGCCGCAAGACTGCCGAACAGCATGGCCATCACCAAGACATAAACGCCTCGTTTGCTGCTCATATAGGTTTCTCTCAAGTTGTTTTTAATTGCAGCCATGTCTAACTCCATGTCTTGATTAGGAATATAGCAAAATATAACTTGCTTACATTCTAGAATGTATGTATATTATAAACAAACATGAATGTATGTAAACCAGAATTTCTGAAAGTTAATTGACGTATGGTACGTAAAACCAAAGAAGATGCGGAAATCACACGCCAGCTGATCATCGACGCTGCGCGCGAGACGTTTTTTGTAAGAGGCGTTAGCCGTACGCCCATGGAAACGATCGCAGAAAAGGCTGGGGTGACGCGCGGCGCCATCTATTGGCATTTCCGTAACAAGACCGATCTATTCCAGGCGATGCGGGAGCAGGTATTCCTGCCATTGATCGATCGCATGGACGGCATCCTGCTGGTCGAGAGCGAAGACGACCCGCTCTCCTGTATCGAGCGATTCTTTACCAGCACCATACAAGTATTGAATGACGATTTGAAGACACGCCGCACCTATGAAGTGATGATGACCCGCTGCGAATACGTTGACGAGTTCGCCGAAGTGCTGCGCCTCATCCTCTCCAATTGCTCTGGCTTTGTGGAGAAGATCGAGCTGGTTTACAAGCGTGCGCAGGATAAAGGCCAGCTGCGACCGGGCGATGATCCCGCCGCTTTGGCCATGGATTCCCACTTCTTCTTCACCGGTTTGCTGCATATGTGGGTGAAGGACGTCGAAGACGGGAACATCCGCAAGAACGCCATCCAGGCGATCAAGGCGCACATCGCGCTGCGGCGTCGATAACGTCAATAGTTTGCTTATCTCCTCCCCTTTTCCCCGCCATGCGGGGATTTTTTTGTCTCTCGATATCGTGTCTGCTTACAGGGTACTGAATTCACTTGTAGCTCGGGCCTCGACTCGTTATCATGCGTCCAATCGATAGTCGGGAGCCAACGTGGACATTCATCCAGGTGATATCAATACCGGTGAAATTTACGGGAAACAAAGCGGCGCCAAGTTTGTGATGTACAACGTCCTCAAGGTCAAGAAGGATGTAATCACCTTACAGAATATCGATAACCCGTTGAGCCTGTTCGAAACCACCGCACATAAGCTACGTACCTCAGGCTACCTGCGCATCAGCCAGACGCCTTACATCAACACCGAGATACCAAGCGGCAAAAAGAAAAAAGCAGCCCGTAAACCTACGCGCTGCCCTTATACACTGGACTTTCTGGAAGATCGCGCCGATTCGGAACGGCCCAGTCCAGTGATCCCCGATCTATTCAGTTAATCTTCTCTATTGGGCGGCGCAGCCCAGAGGTCGTGCCCATCCGACCCGGTGATCTCGACTTCGACCAGGTCGCCTGGCATCAAGCCATCTGCATCGGCGAGGTGTACCACACCGTCGATCTCAGGTGCATCCGCACTGGTGCGGCCGATGGCGACATCTCCTTCGACCTCGTCGACCAATACCATCTCGATGCGCCCGATCTTGTTACGCTGCTTGCTGGCGCTGATCTCCTCTTGCACCGCCATGAACCGAGCGAGGCGCTCCTGCTTGAGCGCTTCCGGTACCGGATTCGCTAGCTGATTGGCGGCCGCGCCATCCACAGCCGAGTAAGCGAAACAGCCGACACGGTCGAGCTGGGCTTCCTGCATGAAGTCCAGCAGCATCTCGAAGTCTTCATCGGTCTCACCGGGGAAACCGACGATGAACGTACTACGAATGGTGATATCCGGGCAAATCTCGCGCCAGGCGTTGATCCGGGCCAGATTGTTCTCGCTGCTGGCAGGGCGTTTCATGGCCTTGAGGATACGCGGGCTGGCATGCTGGAACGGCACATCGAGATATGGCAGGATCAGGCCATCCGCCATCAGGGGAATGATCTCATCCACATGCGGATAGGGGTAGACATAATGCATGCGCACCCAGACGCCTAGCTCTCCCAACCCTTTCGCCAGTTCCGTCATACGCGTCTTGATCGGTCGGCCATTCCAGAAACCGGTGCGGTACTTGACGTCCACGCCATAGGCGCTAGTGTCCTGGGAGATGACGAGGATCTCGGAAACACCGGCGTTGACCAGGTTCTCGGCTTCGTTCATGACTTCGCCGATCGGCCGGCTCACCAGATCGCCACGCATCGAGGGGATGATGCAGAAGCTGCAACGGTGGTTACAGCCTTCGGATATCTTGAGGTAGGCGTAATGTTTGGGCGTTAGGCGGATGCCCTGCGGCGGCACGAGATCCGTGTAAGGGTCGTGTGGTTTGGGCAGGTGATCGTGCACATGCCCCATCACCTCTTCCATGGCGTGCGGTCCGGTCACGGCCAGCACACTCGGATGCGCCGTCTGCACAACATCTGATTTCGCACCCAGGCACCCGGTGACGATGACCTTGCCATTCTTGTTCAGGGCTTCGCCGATGGCATCAAGCGATTCGGCGACGGCACTATCGATGAAACCGCAGGTATTGACCACGACAAGATCGGAATCTTCATAAGAACCGGAGATCTCATAGCCTTCAGCACGCAATTGCGTGAGAATGCGTTCTGAATCGGAAGAGGCCTTGGGACAGCCCAAGGAGACAAAACCGACTTTAGGGACTGATTTACTCATAAACGCTGGACATCCATGTATATCGTTGCAATCGCGTGGCTCTACGTCACGCTCATGATGGCCGCCACCGAACGCAGCGTGGTGGCGGGTATTCTGACTTTCCTGTTCTACGGGCTGATACCCTGCGCCCTGTTCATCTGGCTATTCTCGACGCCACAGCGTCGACGTAATCGCCTCGCCAAAGAAGCCGATGAAGCGGCATCAGTCGAGCAGCCACTTGACCAGCCAGATCGAACCGATCCCTAGCCCGATCAGCACCACCTGCTGAACCGTGGCCTTCAATTCCGTGCGCTTGTGCAAACCGGGGATGAGATCCGCGACAGCCACATAGATCATGCTTGCAGCGGCCAGACCGAGGATGGTCGGGATCCAGCTTTGCACCGTCTGCAACGCGAAATACCCGAGCAAGCCGCCAACCAGGGTCGCCAGGCTAGAGAACAGGTTGAAGATCAGCGCCTGTTTCTTGCTATAACCGGAATGCAACAGGATCAGGAAGTCACCGACCTCCTGGGGGATCTCGTGGGCGATGATGGCTAATGCAGTGACCACACCGAGTTTGATGTCGATCATGAACGCTGCAGCGATCAAAATGCCGTCGACGAAGTTGTGGAAGGTGTCACCCACCATGATCATCATGCCGCTGCGACCATGGTCGTGATGATCCTTGTCATGTACATGCGACTCATGGCCGACGTGTACTTCGCATTCATCGCCGTGGCAATGGCGCCAGAGCACCAGTTTTTCCAGTATGAAGAACAGCAGGATGCCTAACAGCACCGTCGCCGCCATGGCTTCGATGTTGCCGGATTCGTGCAGCGCGTGCGGCAGGATCTCCAGGAACACCGCCCCCAGCAAGGCTCCGATGGCATAACTGATGAGCATGGGGATCCAGGCGCGGCGGGCGTTGAACGCCATGAAACCTGCACTGAGTACGCTGAGTACGCCTCCCAGAAGGCTGGCCGTGATGATCCAGGAAAGCGTCGACATATCGGACAAGGGCATCAAGCACCCATATTTTGGAAAAACAGCATTATAAACGAGGGACCCACTGATGAGGCGCTAGTATTTGGCAATGCTATTCGCCAGCGATCCAGATCATCGAGGCCATGCGGCCGGTGACGCCATCGCGACGATAGGAAAAGAACCGTGCCGAATCGGTGTAAGTGCATAGGTCCCCGCCATAGACGGCCGTCACGCCCATGCGTTCCAATCGCTGCCTTGCCAGCAGGTAGATATCGGCCAGCCACTTATGCTCGCTCGTCTGAACGAATGCGGTCGAGGCCTCGGCATCCGCTTGGGTGAACGCGTCCCAGACTTCCGCTCCCACTTGGAATGCCTGCGGGCCGATGGCCGGACCGAGCCACACCAGCAGATCGGCTGGCGAGGCCTGCATCTCTGCCACGGCCGCCTCGATCACGCCTGCTTGCAATCCACGCCATCCCGCATGCACCGCGGCGACCTGGCTACCAGCGCGATCGCAGATCAGTAATGGCAGGCAGTCCGCCGTCATCACTACGCAGACGGCATTGGCACTGGATGCTACCGCGGCATCCGCTTGCGGGAGACAACTCGCTCGTTCGGCATGCACGACTGCCCTGCCATGCACTTGCTGCAGCCACACAGGCTCAGTAGGCAACCATGCGTTCAAGCGCTGCCGGTTAGCTGAGACGCGCATTGGTTCATCACCGACATGGTCGCCCAGGTTAAGCGAGCGATAAGGGCTTTCGCTGACCCCGCCCTGCCGTGTCGTCTGCAGGGCACGCACATTCGGTGGCGCAGGCCAGTCCGGAACGATGAGCTGCGGCTCATTCAAGGTCTTCATCCTCGTCCAGATCGTCGCCGTCTAGATACTCGTCGCCTGCATCATCCTCATCCAGCATCTCGTAGGCGAAGGCCTCATCCGTCACCGGGTCTTCATGGCGCATCGCTTCCAGCAGCAACTTCATGTCTGCCGGCAGATCGATCTGCCATTCCATGGGTTGACCGCTCGCAGGATGTACCAGACCGAGCCGAATGGCATGCAAGGCCTGACGCTTGAATCCTTGTACGGCATCGAACAGCACATCAGTCATGAATCGATGCGGGATGATGCCGCGGATGCCGTAGACCGGATCCCCGACGATCGGTGCTTGCAGATGCTGCATATGAACGCGGATCTGGTGGGTGCGCCCGGTTTCCAGCAGGCATCGCATGTAGGTATGGACGGCGAAGCGTTCGAGCACTTCATAACGGGTGACGGCAGGCTTACCCATCCGGTTGACCGCCATCTTGGTCCTGGCATGCGGGTGGCGACCGATTGGCTGGTCGACAGTGCCGTTACGCCAGATCTGGCCCCAGACGATGGCGCGGTACTCACGCTTCACCGTCCTCGCCTGCAGCTGACGTACCAGGCTGGTTTGCGCTTCCAGGCTCTTGCCGACGACCAGCAAGCCACTGGTATCCTTGTCCAGGCGATGGACGATGCCTGCACGCGGCACCTGCTCAAGGCTGGGCGCATGATGCAACAGCCCATTGAGCAAGGTGCCTTCCCAGTTACCGGCAGCAGGATGCACCACCAGGCCTGCCGGCTTGTTGATGACCAGGATATCCTCATCTTCATAAACGACATCG
>CABHOJ010000130.1 GCA_902168195.1 uncultured Methylotenera sp. | reverse complement strand
GTATAACGCGCCGCCTTGTGGGTTGGGAGCGTGTGATTGGTCCCGATCACCTTGTCGCCGTAAGCCACGTTAGTGCGTGGCCCGAGAAACAAGGCGCCGTAATTGGTCATGTTGTTGAGGAAGTAGTCCGGATCGCGCGTCATCACCTGCACGTGCTCGGAGGCGATGCGATCCGCTTCCTTCACCATTTCCTCCTCGGAATCGCAGACGATCACCTCGCCGTAGTCTTCCCAAGCCTTGGCGGCCACAGCGCCGGTCGGCAGGATTTTCAAAAGGCGCTCAATCTCCGACATCGTCTCACGCGCAAGTTTTTCGGAGTTGGTCAGCAAAATCGCGGGCGAGTTCGGCCCGTGCTCCGCCTGACCGAGCAGATCGGTGGCGCACAACTCGCCGTCCACCGTATCGTCGGCGATCACCAGCGTTTCCGTCGGCCCCGCGAAAAGGTCGATGCCGACGCGACCGAAGAGTTGCCGTTTCGCCTCCGCCACGAAGGCGTTGCCGGGGCCGACCAGCATATCGACCGGCGCAATCGATGCCGTGCCGAGAGCCATTGCACCCACGGCCTGGATGCCACCAAGACAGTAGATGACATCGGCACCCGCCAGATGCTGCGCGGCGACGATGGCTGGCGCAGGCTTGCCCTGAAACGGCGGTGCGCAGGTGATGATGCGCGCGACACCGGCAACTTTCGCAGTGATCACCGACATATGCGCGGAAGCCAGAAGCGGATACTTGCCGCCCGGCACATAACAGCCCACGGAATTCACCGGAATGTTCTTGTGACCAAGAACAACGCCGGGCAAGGTCTCCACCTCAACGTCCTTCATCGAGTCGCGCTGGTGCTGAGCGAAGTTCCGCACCTGCTCCTGCGCGAATTTGATGTCGTCAATGTTTCGCTTGGACAACTGCGCGACGCAGTCCTTGATCTCGGCGTCGGTCAACCGGTAGTCCTTGCGGTCCCACTGGTCGAACTTGACCGATAATTCACGAACCGCGTCATCGCCACGCTTTTCGATGTCCGCAAGAATGCCTTCGACAGTCGCACGAACCTTGGAATCGTCGTCAGCCCGCTGTGCTTCATCGCGGCTACGCTTGAGGTGTTTGGCCATCAAAATTCTCCGCGGTTACTTGATTGCCTGAGGATTGATCGGCGAACCGGCAGCGCCGGGCAAATGCATCGGCGGTGCGGCGAAGAAGAACTCATAAATCTTGTCCTGCGCGCAATCTTCCGCAAGCTCCTTCAGGTAGAAAATTTCTCCCATCGAGATTCCGATGGCCGGGATCACGACCCAGTGCCAGGGCTGATTGGCTTCGTTGGTCTCGTTTGGCCGCACCTCGCAGCCCCACGTATCGGTACAAATCGCAGCGATGTCTTTTTCCCGAATCCAGTAGCAGGTCTCAAACGCCATACCTGGGGCATCCCCACCGGCATACCCTGACCAATCCTTCTTCTTCAGGCAACGCTCCTGATGACCGGTGCGGACGATCACAAAATCGCCCTTGCGAATTTCGACGCCCTGCTGTTTGGCGCAAGCGTCGAGGTCGGCGTTAGTGATTGCGTAGCCATCGTCGAGTGAGTCCACGCCTTTGAACCGCGCGACATCGAGCAGCACACCGCGGCCTGCCATCTTGTCACGCGTATGCTCAATGCCGAGCTTCTTTGCGCCACGCGCATCGACCAGCTTGGCGTCATAGCCGTTGTACATCTTGTCATCGAGGAAGATGTGACAGAGCGCATCCCATTGCGTCGATGCCTGGCACGGCATGTTGATCGCATCATCCGCATAACGAAGATACGGCGACGGATCGTCCTGGTTCCCGGCCGCGGCATCCGTGCCGGTCGCAAGCATGGTGTGAATCGGATTCCATCGGCCGCCGAACAGACCCGACTGAATGGGCTCCTTCAGCGACAACCCGAGCGAGAACACCTTGCCCTTTTTGATGAGCTTGCCCGCGTTGATGACATCTTGAGGGCTCACATTGTTGAGCGTGCCGATCTGGTCGTCGGCGCCCCAGCGGCCCCAGTTCGAGAGTTTCTTCGCGGCTTCATAGATAGCGGCTCTGTCGACCTTCATGATCCTATTCCTTTTCTTTATTTATCAATCGATAATTATGCAGGCGCAGTTAGGCACGCTGCCAGCCTTCTGTCAGACCGAGCAGTAGCGTTCCTTGATTTCATCGTCCGCAAGCAACGCAGCCGCCGTGGCGTGATGCACAACCGAACCCTGATCCAGCACGTAAGCGCGGTCGGCGATATCGAGCGCCAGTTCGACATTCTGCTCAACCAGAAGGATCGTCGTTCCTTCTGACTTCATTTTGCGGAACAATTCGAACATTTCGTCGACCAGCACCGGCATGATGCCCTCCGAAGGCTCATCGAGCATGATAAGATCCGGCTTCGCGATCATAGCGCGCGCAATCGCAAGCATCTGTTGCTCGCCACCCGACATCGTGACGGCTTCCTGATCCAGCCGCTCGGCCAGACGCGGAAAGATCTCCGCGATTTGTGCGATACGCCGAACTTCGTCCTTCTTGTCGGGCGAGGCAACAAGCCCGAGACGCAGATTTTCTCGGACCGTCAATCCCTGCACGATGCGCCGTTCTTCCGGAACGTAAGCAAGACCCAGGGCAAAGCGGACGTGGGCCGGCTGACCCAAAACTTCCTTGCCCTTGAAAGTCACCGACCCGCGCGTCTTGTCGAGCAGTCCGATAATCGACTTCAGCGTCGTGGTCTTGCCGGCGCCATTCCGGCCGATCAGACAGACGATCTCGCCTTTGTTCACTTCGAGACCGATGTCCTGAAGCACATGGCTTGCGCCGTACCAGGCGTTGAGATTTTCGACACGCAACATCGCTTCAGTGCTCCCGCTGGCCAAGATAGACCCGCTTGACCTGTTCGTTCTGGCGGACTTCCGTAGGTGTGCCCTGCGCCAGCAGTTCTCCATGATGCAGCACGAGAACGCGATCGCTGATCCCCATCACCAGTTTCATCTTGTGTTCGACGAGAATAACGGTGCGCTCCTTCGCCAATTTGACGATGAGGTCCATCATCACCCGGGTTTCTTCCGGGCTCATGCCCGCCGTCGGCTCATCCAGTAGCAACAGCCGCGGATTGGCGGCCAACGCCATTCCGATTTCGAGCGCACGCTGTTCGCCATGCGCCAGTTCCTTGGCGAGCCGCTCGCGGCGATCCCATAGTCCCACCAGCGCCAGCAACTCATCTGCTTTCTCGACGAGTCCCGGAAGTTTGGCGCGCGGGCGCCAGATGTCATAGCGCGAGACGAAAGCTTGCAGTCCGACGCGGACATTCTCCCGCGTGGTGAGGAACGGAAACACGTTGGTGATCTGGAAGGACTTCGCGATACCCATATGGGCGAACTCGTGCTGCGCGACATTGGTGACATCGCGGCCTTCAAACTCGACTTTGCCGCTGGACGGCGGGAAGGCGCCGGACAACAGATTAAAATAGGTGCTTTTCCCCGCACCGTTCGGTCCGATGATCGAGGTGATCGCGTCGCGCGAGAACTCGGCAGAGATATTGTTCAAGGCCACGAACTTGCCGAACTTCTTGCTCACGCCCGTCGTGCGCATGATGACTTTTGAAGTATCCGTCGAAGTTGT
>CABHOJ010000129.1 GCA_902168195.1 uncultured Methylotenera sp. | reverse complement strand
TCCGCAGACTGCGCACATCTTCGTCGGCGTGCAGATCGGTAGTCGCGACGAAGTGACCAAGCTGATCGCCTCGCTGGAGAAGCACGGCCTCGCCACGCTCGACCTGACCGATAACGAAACTGCCAAGCTGCATGTGCGCCACCTTGTCGGCGGCCATCCGCGCTCGGTCGCACAGCACGAGATTCTGTATCGCTTCGAATTCCCGGAGCGGCCGGGCGCGCTGATGAATTTCTTCGACCACATGCAGCGCGTACGCGGCGACTGGAACATCTCGCTGTTCCACTACCGCAATCACGGCGCCGACTATGGCCGGGTGCTGATCGGGATGCAGGTCCCGCCCAAGGACAAGAAGGCCTTCAACGTCTTCCTCAAGACCCTGGGTTACGACTATCAGGACGAAAGCGACAACCCCGTCTACAAGCTGTTTCTCGGGTAGGACTCAATCAGCCGCTCCATGAGGAGCGGCCGGTTCGATCAGAGTTGGTCCTTGCCGGCGAGGTCGCCCAGATCCTTCCAGGCCTTGCTGCAACGCTCGTTGTTCGAAGTGCAGCCGTCCACCATGGCGTCGCCAATGACACCGACCAGATCGAGGTCTTCGGCGCTGCGCGAAACTGCCACCGGCGCCCGCTCGGCCAATGCGGCCGCCTGGCTGTCGCGTGCATGGAGTGCTGCGCCATAACCGATCAAGGCCAGCAGGATTGCGGAAATACCGAGTGCGGATCTCTTTTGCATTTTTTCTCTCCCATAAGTCGCCTAGCACTTCCAGACTAATGGGGTCGCGTTACAGCTTCAAGTCAGAAATTTTTCTGTTCGCAACGAGGCGCTTTATGTCCTCGATTCGATCGCCTTCAAGCAATCGATTTCACGCGTCGGGGCGTTGCGCCAGTACATCCTGAATCAACTTCTCCAGTGCCGGCATAGGCAAGGCGCCGCTGACGCGACCGAGTTCCTGGCCGCGATGGAATACCGCGAGCGTTGGAATCGAGCGGATATTGAACGCCTGCCCTGCGGCCGGATGCGCTTCGGTATCGAGTTTGGCGAACACAAGTCGGCCGCCGAACTTTGCCGCCGCCGCCTTGAAGGTCGGTGCAAAACCGCGGCAGGGCGCGCACCAGGGTGCCCAGAAATCGACGAGCAGGGGCAGGGCGCTGTTCTCGATCAACTCCTCGAGATCGTGTCCGTCGATGTCCAGCGGTGCGGTCAATAGCGATTCCCGGCATTTGCCGCATACGACATTCGCGGCGAGCCGCTCGGGGTCGATGCGATTGCGCTGGGCGCAGTGAGGGCAGCGGATTTCCATGTGGTGCTCCAGAGGCAGGATGAGATTGCATATGGGGACGACCGCATCGCCTGCAAGAGCGCGCGGCCGTCCGTCGCCGGCCGGATCGCGTCGGCGCCGCTTGCTTGCCCATGCATAAGCATATGCAAGACGAATGAATATGCATCTGAAAATTGCGTCGTTCCGCTTATAAGTCGGCCTCCCTACACTCCGCTCACCTTATTCAAAAACGGAGTGTTCCAAATGGCTCGCCAGTTCCTCTCTTCGCTGATCGCCACCGCAGCATTCAGCATCGTCGCCGGCAATGCGCTGGCCACCGACTACACCCTGCTCAATGTCTCCTACGATCCGACGCGCGAGCTCTATCAGGACGTTAACGCTCGTTTCATCAAGCAATGGGAAGCCAGGAACCCCGGCGACAAACTGACCATCCGCCAGTCGCACGGCGGTTCCGGCAAGCAGGCACGCGCCGTGCTCGACGGCCTCGAAGCCGACGTGGTGACACTGGCCCTCGGATATGACATCGACGTGCTGGTCGACAAGGGCCTCGTCGCCAAGGACTACCAGAAGAAGTTTCCGTACAACGCCTCGCCCTACGATTCGACCATCGTGTTTCTCGTGCGCAAGGGCAACCCCAAGGGCATCAAGGATTGGGACGATCTGATCAAGCCGGGCATCTCCGTCATCACGCCCAACCCCAAGACCTCCGGCGGCGCCCGCTGGAATTATCTGGCGGCCTGGGGCTATGTCCTCAAGAAGGGTGGCAGCGAAGCCCAGGCCAGGGATTTCGTCGGCAAGCTGTTCAAGAACGTGCCGATTCTCGACACCGGCGCGCGCGGTTCGACCACGACCTTTGTCGAACGCGGCCAGGGCGACGTCCTGCTGGCCTGGGAAAACGAAGCCTATCTGGCCATCAAGGAGCTCGGGCCGGACAAGTTCGACATTGTCACGCCGTCGATCTCCATCCTCGCCGAACCGCCGGTCGCGATTGTCGACAAGGTGGTCGACAAGAAGGGCACGCGCAAGATCGCCCAGGCCTATCTGGAGTTCCTGTTCAGCGCAGAAGGCCAGGAGGTCGCCTTCAAGCACTACCAGCGCCCGGCGCTGGCCGACAAGGATAAGTTCCTCGCCACGCGTGAAAAGAGCCTGTTCGCGCCGGTCAAGCTGTTCACCATCGACGATGTGTTTGGCGGCTGGCAGAAAGCCCAGAAGACCCACTTCAGCGATGGCGGCGTGTTCGACCAGATTTACGCCCCGGGCAAGTAATTCCCTTGTGTCGGTTGCTACATAAACCGACATAGCAGCTCATGACTTAACAAGTAGTTAGATGCGGGTGAGGCACTGAAAAGTGCTTCACCCGCATTGCGTTAAGCGCCTTTTTTATTTGGGAGTAGACGCATATGGTGCTTTTCGAATGGCTTCGGGAATTGAGGCATCCGATGAGTTCGCTGCTCAGCTTACGCGCCATTGAGCCCCGAGATGCTGATTAAGGACTCTTGATGGGATGACATACACATGCCTCCCCGTGAGCAGCTGTAACAAGTTCATGCAAGATGCCGCACTCTCCTGCAGTGTGGCTTTCACCACATCTCCCTTTCAGCGTAGTTAGCTGCTTTTCCAACGCCTTCAAACTTTTCAATCTGGCACGTACCTTGGCCAACTGTTCGTCGATGAGCCGGTCAATGTCACCGCAGTCCGCATCCGGGTGTGCGACGAACTCTAGTAGTTGTTTGACTTCGCCCAATGGGATATCCAGTGCGCGGCAATGCCGTATGAAGGCCAATCGCTCCAGGTGACTGTGGCTATAGGCACGGTAGCCGTTGTCACTACGTGCCGGCTCCGGCAATAGTCCGGACTTTTCATAGAAGCGGATGGTCTCGACATCGACCCCAGCTGCTTGCCCCAACTCCCCAATACGCATGGTTTTCTCCACTTGACCCTGTAGCGACTACAGGGTATTTAATGAAATTATAGACCACTCAGGAGAAGGAAGATGGCCGCCTGCGAATGCGATTCCGGATGCAGTACACCGCCTAGTAGCCCGCGTTTTCGTAAGGCACTGTGGGTGGCGCTCGTCCTTAATGCAGCGATGTTTTTTGTCGAACTTGGCGCTGGTATCCACTCTGGGTCGGTGTCCCTGCTCGCTGACGCTATCGACTTCGCTGGCGATGCTACTAACTACGGGATTTCGCTGGCGGTTCTTTCCATGGGCCTGCTTTGGCGTTCGCATGCCGCCTTGGTGAAAGGCTTCACGATGGTCGGCTATGGCGTATTCGTTATCGGCAAAACCATCTTTAGTTTGGTCATCGGTACTGTGCCTGAGCCATTCATGATGGGCGGGGTTGCGGTGCTGGCACTGCTGGTCAACGGTGGGGTT
>CABHOJ010000128.1 GCA_902168195.1 uncultured Methylotenera sp. | reverse complement strand
TATCCATGCCGACCCCGTCATTGACGATGACGACGGAATCGTCATGCATCCGGTTGATGAGGGGTTTGCATTTAACGACGAAATTGCTGTTGGCATAGAACAGCGTCACTTTCTCGCGATGCCTCAATATGCGAAGCAGATGGTCTGCGAGTTCTTTAGGTGTCGTTTCCAGAATGGGGTAACCCGCTATCGGCAAGACACGCTCGGCATTCATGACATGCATATTCACGTGACGGCCCTGTCGTTCTGGAAAGTAACGCTTATGGAATACAAATAGACTGACTTGTTACGCCAGGTCGTCTGGCTATATCGCATTCTTTTCCCCTTATCGATTCACTGCGATTCAGGGTGATAGATGGCAAAGACCGTGCCAAGTGAGTAAGTCGATGATTTTAAAGTATTTGTGGGAGATATAGCTGTCCAGGTTACGGAGCCGGATGTCTGCGTATCACGACACCAACTCCGCAAGCCTTTCTAACACCATGATTCCTATGGATAAATAATGTCTCCCTAGGCAGACATCTCATCCAATGTTGTCAGGCGTTCCCCGACAGGTCATGGCCGGCCGTAATGCATGGGCAGGAACTGCAATTTATCCCACGGGAACCCTTGCAGCACCGCATAGTTAGGTTTGTAGCTGAACAACGCCGGATAAGGGTCTGGTTTACCTAACGCGGTATAACTAGCGCTGTTCTGCGCACGGATGGCGATCGCCCCGGATTTATCCCAGACCACGAACCCATATTTCTGAGCGGCCCTGGCGATGGTCTTGCCGGCCTTGGTCATGGGCAAGGCATCGACGTTCACGCTGGGGTCCAGCCTGAAGCGCAAGCCCTCCGGGATGCGGTTCGCCAGCTTGTAGGGATTGACACCATCGGACCTCGCCGCGGGCCAGGAGTAGACCGCCTTGTCCTCGACTTCGACCAGCGCGATCCCGATGGCATGCTTGATCTCGCCCCGCTCAAGCTCCTCCGCCGTGACCTGCCCGCCAATGAAAGGCAAACCGGTCGCCGTGGCGCCGTAATGCCCAGGGAAGATGCCGTAGTTCGTCGATGCATACTTGATCTGCCCGCCCCAGCAGCCTTGCCTGGCGCCGTTGACCTTGCGCGCTTGCCAGAACTCCCAGACCGTATCGGTCGAGGGTTGGTAGATGGTCATCTCGGCATCGGTGCCCTTGGATGGTAGCGCATAGCTCGGTATTGGCACCGATAACCACTGCTGGCCGAGATTGGGATCTAAAAACCCTTGCCGCATGCAATCCCACTGCGTCACCTTGGTGACCGGCGTGTTCGATGCCGCGAGGTAGACCGGACTGGAATAATCGGTGGTCTGGATGTTCACCGTGTTGTAGTAGGCCGCTTTTTGCCGCAGGAAGTCTTTCTTGAACCCCTCCGAGTTCGGATGCAAAGGCACCTGCTCCGGGATGGGGGTATACCAGAAACTGTTGATGGCGAAGACATCGTCAGTCGGGAGGGGGTTGGCGACCGCCAACCCCGACATGAGTGAAACACTGAATACTGCGGCCTTGGCGACAGATGAATGGGCGATGATATTCATCAGGTTCT
This sequence comes from uncultured Methylotenera sp., assembly GCA_902168195.1. GTDB lineage: Bacteria > Pseudomonadota > Gammaproteobacteria > Burkholderiales > Methylophilaceae > CABHOJ01. Next base: position 3,966 of record CABHOJ010000128.1, on the reverse strand, counting down.
CCTTGATTGGGTGAACGAGGGGCCGCATTCAAGGTAACCGAGCACACCTCCCGGCACAACTGATAGATGTTGGAGTGTTCATTTGCCTGGTTTGCCGTAATCCATCGGCAGGAACTGCAGCTTGTCCCATGGGAACCCGCTCAGGACGGCATAGTTGGGCTTACCCTGGAACAGCTCCGGATAGGGGTTGGGCTGGCCGGTGGCGGTGTAGCTGATGGTGTTCTGGGCACGGATGGCGATGGCGCCGGATTTATCCCAGACGATGAAACCGTACTTCTGCGCCGCCCTGGCGATGGTCTTGCCCGCCTTACTCATCGGTAGTTTATCGACATCGACGCTAGGGTCGAGCCGGAAGCGGATGCCTTCCGGGATGCGGTTGGCACGCTTATCCGGATTCCAACCATCGGAACGGTTGGCGGGCCATGAATAGAGACCGGCATGCTCGGTCTCGACCAGCGCGATGCCGATGGCATGCTTGATCTCGCCCCTGCGCAGCTCTTCTGCCGTGATCTGCCCACCCAGGAACGGCAGGCTGGTGGCCGTGGTGCCGTAGTGACCGGGGAACGTGCCATGGCTCTTATGGGCATTCTGCAGACGACCGCCCCAGCATGCCATCCACTTCCCGCCGACCTTCTTCGCCTGCCAGAACTCCCAGACGGTGTTGGTCGAAGGCTGGTAGATGGTCATCTCGCCGTCGGTGCCCTTGGATTGCCGCGCATACTCCGGAATAGGCACGGCGGCCCATTGTTCGCCCAGGCTCTTGTCGGTCAGCCCCTTCTTCTGGCAATCCCATTGCGTCACCTTGACCGTCGGCACGTCGTGGCCGACGGTATAGACCGGGCTCGCGTAATCACTGGTCTGCACGTTCACCACGTTGTAGAAAGCCTTCTTCTGCCTGAGGAAATCGGCGGTGAAGCCGGCGGAATTCGGGTGCAGTTCGACCTGCTCCGGAATCTGCTGGTACCAGAAACTATCCGGCGCAAACACACTGTCCGTGACCACCGGTTCTGCGTGCGTGGGTGCTACTAAAATCATTTGCGCACTGAATACCAGTGTTGCCAGCGTGCTGCACTTACTTAAATTCATACAGTCCTCCGAGTTTGAGTTTGGCGGATAGCTTCTTGCCCAGGGCTATCCATTGCTTTTCGTAATAGAAGGTAGAGAGGTGCGCCAGGGCGAACAGCACCATGAACAACAAGGGGCGCTTGATGTATTTCTCCAGATCCTCGCCACTGCCGAGCCACGTCGTCATCAAGAACGGGTGAATCACATACAGGGCGTACGAGATGGTGGCGATATACAACAGTACCTTGTGATTAAGCGCAGTCTTGAGCGGCGAAGCCTCGTTGAACAGGGTCGCCCCGATCAATGCAGCGGCCAGGTAAGGCCTGAGGTAATGCAGCAAACCGCTATCCGGATGACACGAGACCAGTAGCAAGGGCAGCAGCACCGTGACGCTGCCATTGGTGATGAAATTGCGCATCGCGAAGCCCAGCTTATCGTTGTAGATCAGCGCCAACAGCGCACCCGCCAGGATGTCGTCGACACGGAAATGGCTGATGACGGCGTAATGGATGTCATTGACCACGCGCAACAGGGTGAACGCGATACACAGCAGCGGGATGATCATCAGCCCGCGCCGCTTGAATATGCCGACCAGCAAAGCGATACCGATATAAAAATGGATCTCCACGCACAATGACCACAGGTGCTTGGTCGAGGCGATGAAGGGCTCCGGCGGGTAGTTGGCATAGAACAGGAAGTGCGCGCTCCAGGTCGCACTCGAGGCCGGCGTCAGGTAGAACATCAGCGCCATGTAGAGCCAGGCCAGCGGCAATATCCGGAAGAAACGGCGGATCAGGAAATCCGGCACATTCGGGCGGTGGATCAGGAAATGGGTGATGAGGAAACCGGAGAGGTTGAAGAACAGCACCATCCCCAGCAGCCCTACGCCCACGTTGAGCTCCCAAGCCTTCGGCCCCAGGGGTAAGAGATGCGCGGCCAACACCAGCAGGATGCTGATACCGCGCCAGCCATCCAGCACACCAAAGCGCTCTTTTTCCATGCTTACCCCCTGTCCTGACGTCACGTCAGGTCTTCAACGGCGCGCCCAACGGTCGCCTGCGCCTGGCGAACAACTTCCTTGCCGGCTCCTCGATGCAGTAATAACACCCTGCAGCCACCAGCACGACCAGCGACAGGAACACGACCATGGTCACGGGCGTGAAACTGTCACTGAGAAACTCGAAGCGCTTTTGCAGCCGCACGAACAGGGCGAGCGTGAAAAAGTGCGAGAGATAGAGGGAATAGGAGATGTCGCCTATCCAGGTGAATGGCCGGATGGCGGCGCTGTCGTTCTGGCTGCCGCGATAGAGCGTCGCCGCTGCGATCAACGCGAAGGCGGCCAAACCCCAGTAGAGGGTACGGTCATACGAGGTATGGTGGAAGATGTTGCTCAGCACATACATGCCGACTGCCGCGAGGACCAGCGCAGGCAATCCGCCGATGCGATAGCCCTTGGTGTAGAGGATGGCGATCAGGCAGCCGAGCAGGAACTCGAACACCATCGGATGGATGACCACCTGGGCGATCAGCGACGTCGGTTGTAGCAGCAGGCCCACGCCCACGGTCACGGCGAACCAGGCGGTCATGAACATGAGCCGGCCCGTGGGCCGCAAGCCGATGGCCAGCGTCAGCGCGAACACCAGGTAGAAATACCATTCATAGGTCAGGGTCCACGCCATCGGGATGACATAGGCCTTGTGCGCCAGCATACCCATGTCGATGGCCGCTTCGTTGTAAGGCAGGAACAGCATGGACATGAAGAACTTCTCGGGCGTGACCACGGTGTTCACGTTGCTCCCCGCGGCCAGCACCATGGCGAAGGCAATGATGGTCAGTACCCAGTAAAGCGGCACGACACGGACCAGCCTGCGCTTGAGGAAATCGCCCGCCGTCGGATGCTTGTCGGCGTTGGACGTGGTGATCATCATGATAAAGCCGCTGATGACGAAGAAGATATCGACGCCTGAACCGCCGAGGTTCTCCAGCCAGCGGCTGACGACTGCGCCGCGTTCGATCTGCGAGGCGAAATAATGATGCAGCACCACCAGCGAGGCAGCCACACCACGTAATACCTGTACCCAAACGAACATGCCCTTGTCTCCCATCACCTGCCGGAGGCAGAACTGTTATCACGCCGCGAGCGCACCCACTCGACCTGGCGATTGACCAGGAACTTGAGATAGAGCGGGATCTTGCCCAGGGCATAGAACGGCGCGTACGCCAGGTGACGGAAACTGAGGATGTTCCTGCCATACCCGACCCAGGCCAGCAGGACAGCGACCCCCAGCAGCACGACACTGATGATTGCCAGCGACCAGGGCATCGCCTGGCCGGTGAACCAGATCAATACACTGCCCAGCAAGGCCATCAGCACTACCATCAGCGTCAGTAAGGCTAGCGGTGGCACCAGCATATCTAGCACCAGCGATAGAAGCGGCAGGTTGCACTCGCGCAATGCGCGCATCAGCTGGCGCGGGCCATCTTTCACCATCATGCCCAGATGCCCGTGTTCCCAGCGCGTGCGCTGCGATTGGGTGCCTTCAGCATTGCTCGGGAACACGCTGGTGACCAGCGCTTCGCTGCAGAGCTCCGGCGCGGCCCCGGCGGCGGCGAAATCGAGCCCGAGCTTGAGATCCTCGACGATATGCCCGCTCGCCAGTTCGGCACGCTGGATCATGGCCCAGGGGAAGGCCATGCCGGTACCCATCAGCTGACAAGGCAAGCCCAGGCGTGCGTAACCGACAGCGCGCGCCCAGTTCTTCACCGCCCAGGCGAATTCGGCAACCTTGGTCTTCAGCCCTGCGCCGTCAGGCGAGAACATCAGGTACAAGGCCTGCATCGGCCGCTGTCGCTCGACGCAGCGATAGGCCAGTGTCTCCAGGCCACCGCCCTCGCCACTGC
>CABHOJ010000127.1 GCA_902168195.1 uncultured Methylotenera sp. | reverse complement strand
GATCAGCAGGCGATCGCCAGCGGCAAGAAGCTCTATCAGTCGTATTCCTGCGGACAATGCCACGGCGCCAATGCCGGCGGCCAGACTGCCAAGGGTATCACCGGCCCGAACTTCAACCATGCCAAAGCCGCCAATGACAAAGGCATGTTCGAGATCATCTGGGCGGGCACCAACGGTGGCATGAGCGGCAAGGGCAAAGGCGTGATGGATCCGACCGACCCCAAGAACGGGATGTCGCCGGATGAGGTGCTGAAGCTGATCGCCTGGGTCCGTAGCCAGGGCAAATAGCTGCATAGCCGAAGCAAATAGCCCAAGAACCAAACAGCCTGACTGGAACATCTCCGGCGATTGCGCAAGAATAGCGAATGAGCTGGTTTCTCTATCTGCTGGAGTGCAAGAGCGGTGCCTATTACGCCGGCATCACCAACGACCTTGAAGCGCGGTTCAGCGCGCATCTTCAGGGCACCGGCGCCAAATACACGCGGGCCAACCCGCCGGTCCGCGTGCTGGCAAGCAAGCCCTACCCGGACCGTTCTACCGCCAGCAGTGCCGAGACTATGTTGAAACGTCTGCCGAGGGACAAGAAACTTGCCTTCTTCGACCAATAGCCCCCATCTCCTGCAAGCCGTCCAAGCGGCGCTGGCCGACGACTGGGAGACCGCCCACAAGATCGCGCAGGATTATGGCGACCCCTACGCCAACTGGATCCATGCCGTGCTGCACAAGATCGAGGGCGATGCGTGGAACAGCCGTTACTGGTACGCCCGTACCGACGGCAAGAAATACGAGGATTTCAGCGACCCAAAGGCCGAGTTACGGGCGATCGCCGAAGCACTCGTCACCTAGGCGTTAGCGCGCACCTCATTCTTGTTCTGGGTAAGCCGCCCAGCGGATGTCGATATCCAGCACCCCGGCTTCCTGAGTCATCAAGCGGATCGCCTCGTCCAGCCGCGGCAGGTAATGGTCGGCGGTCTCCTGATGGAACCCCAGCACCATGACCATCTCTTTGCGCTCCTTCTGCGCGCGCTCCGCCAATGCCTTGAATATCATCAGTAGATCCGACGCACTGGTGTAATCCGCCAGCGCCGCGTTGTTCGGGTATTGCATCAAGCCCGGACGTATCTTGCGTGGTTGCTCCAGGGCGGTCGCGTCGGGATGCAAGGTCTCAAGTAACTTGATCAGCGCGCTATCGGGATGCCACCGACCGAGCAGCAGGGCTGGTTCGATACGGGAGCTGTCCCAGCGGAACCCATTCGCTAGCAGGGCGTTCGCCAGCTTAGGGCCCAGTTGCCAACCGCCTGCACGAAAGTGCGTCGGTCGCCTGAAACCCTGTTGCATCAGTTGCTCGCTACTGCACGCCACCAGCGTTCGTAATTCGGACTCGCCATATGCCGATTCCAGGCTGACGTTATACCCGCAATCATCCTGCGAGCAGGCGCCTTCGGCTTCGCTGAACGCCGGCTCACTGCGATAGCCCAACTCGCAGGCTTCCACCAGGGTGCGCCAGCCATGCAAATGCAGACCCTCGCCATCACCGGGCAGGAAGGTCGAGCGGATTCGTCGGGTCAACTCAGGCATGTCCACGCCCGGGCGCATCGCGTAGACCGGGTTCAATAGATGCAGCATGGGGATATGCGGATGCCGGACACGAAAATCCCGCATGGCCTGCAGGTTCTCCTCCTCCAGCGACCACCCCTCCCAATCGACGGTCATGTAGAGCGTGACGGTGGGGCGCTCAGCCGGTGCGGGATCGGGCTCGGCATGTAAGGGCAGGGCAAAGCACAAGGTGAAGCAAAGCCAGGCGAGACAGGAGACAGGTTTTTTTAGCGCAATCATGGGGCTCGGTGTCAGAGTCTTATAAAATAGCGGTTTTACTCGCATCCACGCAAAGGCCATCATGAGCAACATCGTCGTCGAACACAATCCCGATCAAGCCCGCCTCGATACTCTGGGCGTCAGCAAGTGGCCCACCTGGTCCAAGGAAGTCTCGGTCTTTCCATGGGTGTTCCCGGAACAGGAGATCGCCTACATCCTCGAGGGTGAGTGCGTGATCACGCCGGAGGGCGGCCAGCCGGTGAGTTTCGGCAAGGGTGACCTGGTGACGTTCCCCGCAGGCATGAAGGCCAGCTGGGAAGTGAAGCAGCCGCTGCACAAGCACTACAAGCTGGATGGCAACGCCTTGTGCCAGATCGTCCGCCGCATCAAGCTCAAGCTCGGTTTCTAGTCCTGAATAACGCCTCTCATGCTCCACGACTAGGGGTTTGATGCAGCCGTCATTCATGATTATCACGACTCCCGACTCATGACCATCACATAGGGGAATGCCGAGGGGATGGGTATAGTGGACCCATACGAACAAGCCGCACCGTTCGTAGAACAAAAATCAACTTAAAGGAGATACATCATGTGGACCAAGCCAGCTGCTACTGAAATGCGTTTCGGTTTTGAAGTAACGATGTACGTCTGCAATCGCTAAGATTGTGCAACAGACAGCGTGACGAATAGGTCACGCAGCATTTGAAAACGGCACCTGCGGGTGCCGTTTTCATTTGTAGCCGTACATCAGCTCCTTGGAGGTATCGCCGAACCCGGCCTGGGTCAGCAAGGCGGCCTCGATATAGCGACTGATGCGGCTACGCAAGGCCGGCATGTCTGCGCCCTGATAAAAGATCTTCGGGTACTTGAACGATAGCCAGGCATAGAGGCTGAGGTCTTTGCTGAGGTTCTCGGCTTCTTCCAGATGTCGGGGGCTGGTGGAAGTCAGCCAATCGGGCGCCGCCGGCAACGCAGTCGTCTGGCCTGCGGCAAAGCGTTTGAGGCAGATGAGGAAATAGTCGCGCTCATGAGCTTTATCGAGCGAAACGGGTGCGCAGGAGAAGGTGAACTTGTCGCGCAGGGAGATCGACGGCGCATGCAGATCGATCAGGTGGCCTTGCTCGACATGCACGTTCAAGGCAGAGGTCTCGAAAATGGGGCTGTCGATCCCCACGCGTTCAGAGAAATAAGCCAGTAGTTCTCCCAGCCGACCCGTATGCCGGGTCTCTGAGAGGATCTGCATATGCGAGAAGTTGGGGGTGATGGGCAGCTTCTCCAGCGGCGAGAGGTCGGAAGTACTCAGCATGTGCTCGATATGCAACAGTTCCTCGTCCTCGAAAGCACTGACGTAGCCAGTCGGGTAGATGCCGTAGCGACCTGCACGCCCGGCGATCTGCCGCACCTCGGTGGCATCGAGGTTGCGCGGCGCGACGCCGTCGAACTTGTGGGTGGCGGAGAACACCACGCGCCGGATCGGCAGGTTGAGGCCCATGCCGATGGCGTCGGTGGCAACCAGGATATCGGCTTCTCCGCTGCTGAACCGACGCGCTTCGGTGCGGCGCACTTCAGGTGACAAGGCGCCGTAGATGCTGGCGACGCCGAAGCCCCATTGCCGGAAGCGCGCGCTCAGGGTGAGTACATCCTTGCGCGTGAAGGCGATGACGGCATCGCCCTTCTGCAGATGCTTCTTCAGGCGCCAGCGGTTGTAGCGGGCCCCGCTCAGTGATGCGGTCTCCAGCACCAGCGGCGTCTTGCGTTCCAGGCGTTGGATCTCGTAGGTCTCGCCCATGGATTCGATAGCCCGCACACAGGGCGCGGTCACCGCTTCGGAGCCGCAGACATAGACATCCTTCGCCGGCGCACCGATCAGCGCGGCCGTCCAGGCGTAACCGCGCGATTCGTCCTGCAGCATCTGGATCTCGTCGATGATGGCGACGTCGACTTCCTTGCCGGGGTTCATCATCTCCACCGTACTCGCGGTGTGCCTCGCCCCCGGCACCAGCACGCGCTCTTCGCCGGTGACGAGGTTGCAGGGCACTCCGGCTTCGGTCAGGCGGTCGCGTATTTCCATCGCCAGCAGGCGCAAAGGGGCGAGGTAGATACCGGATTCGGCGCGCTGCAACACCTGCAAGGCCTCATAGGTCTTGCCGGAATTGGTGGGGCCCAGATGGAAATGGATACGCCGATCCAGCGAACGGGCGAGCGGAAAGGTCGACGGGTAGTCGTGCAGATCGAGCTGGATGGCGAGAGCGTGAGGCGTGACGGCGGTCATGGCTAAGCCTACCAAACTTTAAACTCGGCGTGCAGCCTGGCTGAGGGCGCACGCGGGGAACTTTGCAACACTTTGATTTTCATACTGTTTCCAGAGCATGTTTTATTCCCCCCGGCGTGACCATCCGTGCAACCTCACAGGAGTGGTATTCATGTTGAAGAAAAAACTAATGCAGTGGGCTTCGAATATCCGCCAGCAGGCCGATGTGCACGCGCGCTTCGTGCTCTGGGACGGCCAGCAACTCGATCTCGGCAATTTCAGTGCGCCTCGCGTCACCGTCTACATCAAGGAAATGGCCGCGATCCCTTACCTGCTCGGCGCCAGCATGAGCAAGCTGGGCGAGGCCTACGTCAAGGGCAAGATCGATATCGAGGGCAAGCTAGGCGACATCATCCAGCTGGGATTCACGCTGGTGCGGCACACCCCCTCCGATTTTAACAAGCTGCAGCGTCTGGCCCGCTATTTCACGCATACGCGCCACTCCGACATGCAGGCCATCCAGTTCCATTACGACCTCTCCAACGCGTTTTACCAACTGTGGCTGGACCGCAACATGGTCTATTCCTGCGCCTATTTCGCACAGGGCGACGAGGACCTGGAAACCGCCCAACTGAACAAGATCGACCACATCCTCACCAAACTACAGCTCAAGCCCGGCGAGACCTTGCTGGATATCGGTTGCGGCTGGGGCGCGCTGGTGATCCGTGCAGCCGAGAAATTTGGCGCGCGCTGTGTCGGCGTCACCCTCTCCCAGAACCAGTTCGAGCTTGCGACCGAACGCGTCAAGACGGCCGGGCTTTCCGGGCAGGTGGAGATCCGCCTGCAGGATTACCGCGACGTCAGCGGGCGCTTCGACAAGATCGCCAGCGTCGGCATGTTCGAGCATGTGGGCCGCAAGCAGCTTGTGCCGTATTTCCGCCGCATCCATGACCTGCTGAACGAGGGTGGCCTGGCCATGAACCATGGCATCACGGCGACCCGCGTCGACGAATCCGACGCCAATTTCGGTGCCAGCGAATTCATCGATAGGTACGTCTTCCCCAACGGCGAGCTGCCGCATGTGAGCAACGCCATCGCGGCGATGCAGGAAGGGGGCCTGGAAGTGTTCGATGTCGAGAACCTGCGTCGCCATTACGCGCGGACCTTGTCGATGTGGGCGGACAATTTCGAACACCATGCGGCCGAGATCCAGCAACTCATCGACGCCGAGCGTTACCGCGTATGGCGCTTGTACCTGGCCGGATGCGCCTATTCCTTCCAGCACGACCAGCTTGCCATCTACCAGGTGCTTTGCCAGCGGGCAGGCAAGGAGGCGCAAAGCCTGCCATGGTCGCGGCGGTATATCTACCCGAGTCAATGAATCCCGAGCCCTAGCTCAGGGCATGTCAGACGTTAGCGAGTAACGCCTCGAACGCTTCGGTGGGGAGGGGCTGGGAGAACAGGTAGCCTTGGGCATAGTCGCAGCCTGCGCGCTGCAGCAACGCGCGCTGTTCTGCGGTCTCCACGCCTTCTGCCACCACTTGGATGCCCAGCTTGTGGGCCATGACGATGATGGCTTCGCACAGGATCATGCGGTCGGAGTCGGCGCGCAGATCGTTGACGAAGGAACGGTCGATCTTGATGTAATCGATATCGAATTCGCTGAGGTAGGAGAGCGAAGAATAGCCGGTACCGAAATCGTCCAGGGCCACCTGGATACCGGCATCGCGAAACTCGATGAGCTTGCTCTTGGTGTTGTCGTTGAGGTCCATCATCATGCCTTCGGTGATCTCGACGACGATGCTCGCGCCCGAGACGTTGAGCGTCTTGATCTGGGTCGACCACGAGGTGTCATGCTCACGTGCGTACTGGAACTGCATCGGGGATTTATTGATGCTGACCTGGAAATCCTGATCGAACCTTGCGCGCCAGTCCATAGCCTGGGCTGCTGCGGTCCTGAACACCCAGTTGCCGATATCGACGATCATGCCGGTCTCTTCGGCGATGGGGATGAAATCTGCCGGATTGATCAAGCCATGAATAGGATGCTCCCATCGGACCAGGGCTTCCGCCTTTGTGATCTTGCCGTCGCTCAACTGCACGATCGGCTGGTAATAGACCCTGAATTGGGTCTGCGTGATCGCAGCGTGCAAGTCGTTGGCCAGCATCAATCGCCGTTGCGCCGCCAGTTGCATGGCAGCCGTGAAATAGCTGGCGCGGTTGCGGCCGTTCTTCTTGGCCAGGTACATCGCTTGATCGGCGTTCTTCAGCAGGGCGTCGGCCGCCTGCGCATCGTCCGGATACATGGTGATGCCAATACTGACCGAAACGTAGGCAAGCTCGCCACCCAAGTCGTAGGGCTCGGCGATCTGTCGCAGGATGTTCTGGGATATACGCTCGATGCTGTTCAGGTCTTCGAGGTCAGCGAGGATGATGGTGAACTCGTCGCCGCCCATGCGCGCCACGGTATCGGTCTCGCGAACGCAGGCCAGGAGTCGTCGGGCTGTCTCTCGCAGCAGCGCATCCCCCTTGGAATGCCCTAGCGTATCGTTGACCTCCTTGAAGCGGTCGACATCCAGGAACATGAGCGCCAACGGCAGGTAGGTGCGGTTGGCTTTCTTGATCTGCTGCTCCAGCCGGTCCTGGAAAAGGACGCGATTGGGCAAGCCGGTGACGCTATCATAATGGGCGAGCTGGACCAGTTTCTCCGCCGCCTGTTTGCGCTTGGTGATATCGCGGATGAAAATGCAGGATTCGGAGTCCATGCCCCAGCTCACAGTGGACAGCGTGAGCTCTGCGGGAAACTCGGTACCGTCCTTGCGCAGGGCGGTGATCTCCAGGCGCTTGTTGTGGGCATCCGGCATGTATTCATGGAGATTCTTGATCTCTTCGATCTGCGCCTTGCTGGAATTGGGGGGCAGGATCAGCTCATAGAGCCGTTTGCCCACCGCCTCGCTCTTCGGCCAGGCAAAGATGTTCTCCGCCTGGTTGCTCCAACGCGTGATGACTCCATTCACATCGATCTCCACCAGCGCGTCCATCGCCGTATCGACGATGGCCCGCAATCGCAACTCGCTCTCCCGCAACGCCAGGCCCGCCGCCGCGTTCTGCCGGACCATGCGATATGACAGATAGAGACCGAGCGAGAGCAGGAACAGGGTGGCGGTCAGCATCAGGAGAATGACCAACCACTTGGCATCGCGCGAAGCTTCGCCCAGGGTATAGGAGAAAGCGTTCTCGATCGGGGTCAGTTCGTTGTTGATGCGGTTGATAGTCTCCAGCACCGGCCTCAACTGGCTGTAATCCGTCTCGCCGCTGGCGATGTGTTGGTGCAACTGCGTCGCTGCGTGATCGAGCTCAGCGATATAGGCATCACCCTTCACCCACATCGCGATCGGTTTCTCCATCAGCGCAGTGTCTTTGAACACCAGATAAAGGGAGATCAGGCCGGGAATATCATCCGGGTGGTTCATGCCCGCATCGAATCCCTGATAAGCCGCATCCAGATCGGGTTTGGGCTGGTTCAGCGCCAGCCGCGCTTTGTGGTCGCCTAGGGGAACCGAGATCGCATCGAGATAGGCCTGATAATCCCGTTCATCATGCGAGATGGCATACAGATTGAGCGCATTGATGGCTTGCTTCTGGGATTTCGACCACAGGCTCTCGCCATTGACGAAGGCGCGCACGGCGGACAGGGCTTCGGCGCTGACGATGGTCAGTACCAGGAGGAGGGGGATGATCACGAGAAACGGCCAGGTGATCTTCAGCAACTGTTTGTCGACGTAAAAAATTGCGAAATCCTTTGTGTTGTTTGCGCATGGATTTTTTACTTTAACCGCTGGCCGATACGCTCCCCACATGCATCGACATACGTAATGTAGCCTGACCCCTTGTCGTATTCAATCATAGCGATAACGAAACGACCAACTATGTCACCTGACGCTGTTGCGCCAACCCATCAAACTTGTTGTTATATAGCGTCAAAGCTTGATAGCATGGTTCTGAATCATTGATCGGGGAGCAGAAATGCCGTCGTTATATCGGTGCCGGGAAGAGCGGGTGCAGGATGTCGTGATCGCGTATCTGAACGAAGAGGCTTCGCTCAGATATTCGCTGACCCATGGCGGCCAGTTCCTGCCGTTCAGCAAGCAGGAAAAACAATTCATGCGGCACGAGAAAGCATGGGCGATGGCGCGGTTGACCATCGACAAGATCATGCGGCTACCGGACATGGCCTATTAGCCGATAGCCTATGGTGCAGGAGGAGAAAGAGGGGTTAGTGCGCCTAATCCATCTCGGCAGAACCCCACTAGGTCAAGGGTGACTCATCGGCTCGTCATACCGAGCTTACTGCCTTATTCACTGCACTAACCCCCGTATTATACCTGTCGCCGCGGGATGCACCTGCACCGGCATTGCCCCGTCTGCTATCCTAGTGGTCTATCGTCACCTTTAGGGCCCACTGGCCTGACTCGAACATCAATTACGGCCAGCCACAGAAGTCCAGCCACCCCATTGCCATGCGTTTACCTTCTTACCTCAATGCCGCCTTCCTGCAGCTCCTGACGTTCCGTGTCCAGATCGTTCTCGCTTACCAGATCATGGCCGTGGTCGTCGGCTGGCACATCTACGAGATCACGCGTGACCCCTTGGCGCTCGGGCTGGTCGGACTGGCCGAAGTCATCCCCTATTTCTGTACGGCCCTGTTCGCGGGTTATGCGGTCGATCACCACTCGCGGCGGCTATTCGGCGTGTTCGCTGCGCTGCTGCTGTTGCTCAACGCCTTCATCCTGTTCGCCGTCTCGCTGCATTGGCTGGGTGGCGATCCCACCTGGTGGATCTATGGCTCCATCGCCGTCACCGGCATCGCGCGCGCCTTCATCGGCCCGAGTTATAACGCGCTATTCGCGTTGATTCTGCCGCGCAAGCAATATGCCCGCGCAGCCGGTCTCGGCAGCTCCATCTTCCAGATCGGCCTTGTCGTCGGCCCGGCCTTGGGCGGCCTGCTGGTCGGCTTCGCCAGCACCACTGCGGCGTACGCGGTCGCCATGGCACTCTGTGTGGGCGCGAGCGTGGCCATGCTGTTGCTCAAAGTGAACGAGCCACCGCCGGCGCAACGTGCGCCGGTGTTCGCCAGCATCGGAGAGGGTCTGCGTTTCGTCTACAACAACCAGATCGTGCTGGGCGCACAATGCCTGGACATGTTCGCCGTGCTGTTCGGCGGGGCGGTCGCCATGCTGCCCGCCTTCGTGCAGGATGTGTTCCACTACGGTCCCGAGGGCTTGGGCATCTTGCGTGCAGCGCCCGCGGTCGGCGCAGTCGTCACCGGCCTGATCCTCGCGCGGTTTCCGATCAACCTGCATGCAGGCCGCTGGCTGTTGCTCGCCGTCGCCGGCTTCGGGCTCTCCATCATCGGCTTCGCCTTGAGCGTCGATTTCTGGATCGCGGGTTTCCTGCTGTTGCTCTCGGGGATCTTTGACGGCGTGTCGGTAGTGCTAAGAACCACCATCATGCAACTCGCCACCCCGGACCATATGCGCGGTCGCGTCTCCGCCATCAACGGTATCTTCATCGGCTCCTCCAATGAACTGGGCGCCTTCGAATCGGGCGTCACCGCGAGGCTAATGGGCTTGATCCCCTCGGTGATCTTCGGCGGGGCCATGACCTTACTCGTGGTTGGCGCCACGGCAAAGCTAGCGCCCAAACTGCGACGCTTGGAATTGCATCAGTTGCATTAAGCTAGAGGCTTGGCGTACATACTGACACCATGCGAAACCTCGATGAACTCTTCGCAGCGCTGGTCAAATCGAACTTCCGACGCGGCTTCCATTTGCGCGGCGCCGACAAAGCCTATCTAGCTGATAAGGGTTTGCCACTCATCCTTCAACATGCGCAGGATATGATCGCCAAGCGCCTGGCCCCTGCGCATATCCCCAACGACGGCAAGCAAACGCCGTTTCGCGGCCACCCGGTCTTCGTTGCCCAACACGCCACCGCCACCTGCTGTCGCGGCTGCCTTGAGAAATGGCACCGCATCCCGGCCGGTAAACTGCTGAACGAACAGGAGTGCGACTACATCCTGCGGGTACTGGAGCAATGGCTGGTAGGGGAGGCGCGCTCAACGACGAGCACAAACGAAAACAGGCCTGACCGGCAGTCAGACCTGTTCTCTTGATGCCCTGCTAACGCGGCGAATCTATCTGGTGATCGGCTTATAGCGAATATGATTGGGCTTGTGCCTTGGCACCGAACTCGGCAGTTACACTGCCTTAGTTCGGTGGACATCCCCGCACGGGGATAGGCGCAATTCTGCTAATGGACGTGTAGCGACTATTTAACGAGTGATCGGCTTGTAACGAATACGCTTAGGCTTTGCACCTTCCTCACCCAGACGTTTCTTCTTGTCGGCTTCGTATTCCTGATAATTGCCGTTGAAGAAGGTCCATTGCGAATCGCCTTCGGCGGCCAGGATATGGGTCGCGATACGGTCGAGGAACCAGCGGTCGTGCGAGGTCACCAGCACACAGCCGGGGAATTCGAGCAGGGCATCTTCCAATGCACGCAGGGTTTCCACATCGAGGTCGTTGGAGGGCTCATCGAGTAGCAGCACATTGGCGCCGGCGATCAAGGTCTTCGCCAGGTGCAAGCGGCCGCGCTCACCGCCGGACAACTGACCGACGATCTTCTGCTGGTCGCCACCCTTGAAGTTGAAACGGCCGATATACGCCCGGCTCGGCATCTCGAAGCGGCCGACGGTGATCACATCGGCACCGCCGGAAATGGCCTCGAACACCGATTTGTCGTCAGGCAAACCCGCTCGGGATTGGTCGACGGCGGCCATCTTGACCGTGGGCCCGACGACGATCTCGCCGCTGTCCGGTTGCTCTTGTCCTTGCAGCATCCTGAACAGGGTGGATTTACCGGCCCCGTTGGGGCCGATGACACCGACGATGGCACCAGGCGGCACGCTGAAGGAAAGGTTGTCGATCAGCAGGCGATCGCCAAAGCCCTTGGATACGCCGTTGAATTCGATGACCTTGTCGCCCAGACGTTCGCCGGGAGGAATGAAGATCTCCTGGGTCTCGTTACGCTTCTGGTATTCGACCGAACTCATCTCCTCGTAGCGGGAGAGACGGGCCTTGGATTTGGCCTGGCGTGCCTTGGGATTCTGGCGCACCCATTCCAGTTCCTGCTTCATGGCTTTGCTGTGGGCATCGGCCTGTTTCTGTTCCTGCTGCAGGCGCTCTTCCTTCTGCTCCAGCCAGCTCGAGTAATTACCCTTCCAAGGGATGCCGTGGCCGCGGTCCAGTTCCAGGATCCACTCGGCAGCATTGTCCAGGAAGTAGCGATCATGGGTGACGGCGACTACAGTGCCTGGGAAACGCACCAGGAATTGTTCCAGCCATTCCACCGATTCCGCATCCAGGTGATTGGTCGGTTCGTCGAGCAACAGCATGTCGGGCCTGGACAGCAGCAACTTGCACAGCGCGACA
The DNA here is from genome assembly GCA_902168195.1 of uncultured Methylotenera sp. Taxonomy (GTDB): domain Bacteria; phylum Pseudomonadota; class Gammaproteobacteria; order Burkholderiales; family Methylophilaceae; genus CABHOJ01. Next base: position 25,860 of record CABHOJ010000127.1, on the reverse strand, counting down.
CGGCGTTTCTCACCACCCGAAAGCGGGCCGATCTTGGTGTCCCATGGCGGCAAGCGCAAGGCGTCCGCAGCGATTTCCAGCTGGGTCTCGACATCCTGGCCGCTAGCGGCCAGGATATTCTCGTACTTGGCCTGCTCTTCAGCCAGCTTGTCGAACTCCGCGTCCGGCTCGGCGTAGGCGGCATAGATACGTTCCAGTTCCTGCTTGGCCTGCATGACTTCACCCAGGCCGGATTCCACTTCCTCACGCACGGTCTTGTCCGGATCGAGCTCGGGCTCCTGCGGCAGGTATCCGATGGAGATATTGGGTTGCCACTGCACTTCGCCCTCGAACTCCTTATCGGCACCGGCCATGATGCGCAGCACCGTGGATTTGCCGGAACCGTTGAGGCCGAGCAGGCCGATCTTGGCGCCGGGGAAGAAGGACAGCGAGATGTCCTTGATGATCTGCTTCTTGGGCGGGACGACTTTGCTCACACGGAGCATGGACATGACGTACTGGGCCATGATTATCTAGTGCACGCGAATTTCATGATGCGTCGCTGGGCGATGACGCTCTCTTCGCGGCCTGCGACTTCGTAGCCCTCGGGACACATACGTGCGGCCTTCTCGTTGCACTTGGTCCAGTCCGCGAATCCGCTACAACTGACTTCGATCCATTCGCGATTGTCCGCGGGCTTGGTATTGGGCATGTTGCAACCCGCCAGCACGAGCATGGCGATGAGGGTGAGGTGTCTTTTCATCATGTTCTCTTTATCCAGATCTTAAAAAATTATTCGACAGTCACCGATTTGGCCAGATTACGTGGCTTGTCGACATCGGTACCTTTGAGCAAGGCGGCATGATAGGCCAGCAATTGCACCGGGATCGTATGCAGCACCGGCGACAGGATACCGACATGGCGCGGCGTACGGATCACATGGACGCCTTCGCTCTCGGTGAAGTGGCTATCGGCATCGGCGAACACGAACAATACGCCGCCACGTGCCCGCACTTCCTGCATATTCGATTTCACCTTTTCCAGCAAGGCATCGTTGGGCGCGATCACGACCACCGGCATATCGCCGTCCACCAACGCCAAGGGGCCATGCTTGAGCTCGCCCGCAGGGTAGGCCTCGGCATGGATATAAGAGATCTCCTTGAGCTTGAGCGCGCCTTCCAGTGCGATCGGGTAATGCACGCCGCGCCCCAGGAACAGCGCGTGCTGTTTGTTGGCGAATAGCTTGGCCCATTCCCGGATCTGCGGCTCGAGGTTCAGGGCATATTGCACGCTGCCCGGCAGATGGCGCAGGGCATCCAGATAGCCATCTTCCTGTGCCTTGTCGAGCAAGCCACGCTGCTTGGCGAGGGTCGCGGCCAGCGTGAACAGGGCGACCAGTTGGGTGGTGAAGGCCTTGGTTGAAGCCACCCCGATCTCGGCGCCGGCACGGGTATAGAGGATGAGGCGAGAGGCTCGGGGGATCGCACTCTCCTGCACGTTGCAGATGGCCAGCGTCAGTTGCTGGCCAAGTTTCTTGGCATGCTTGAGCGCTTCCATCGTATCCAGCGTCTCACCGGACTGGGAGATGGTGACGATGAGCTGCCTCGGATTGGGCACCGACTGACGGTAGCGGTATTCACTGGCGATCTCGACGCTGGTCGGCAGCTGGGCGATGCTCTCCAGCCAGTACTTGGCGGTGAGACCTGCGTAGTAGCTAGTGCCGGCCGCAAGGATCAAGACACTGTCGACTTGCGCGAACACTTCTTCAGCGTCCTTGCCGAACAGCGCGTTACTGAATTCGCCGTCATCGATCAGCGCCTCGATGGTATCGGTCAGTGCGCTGGGTTGTTCGTGGATCTCCTTCTGCATGAAGTGGGCATAAGGGCCCAGCTCCATGGACGCCAACGACACGTCGCTGCGATGGATGGTGCGTTCGACCACGGTATCCGAGCCATCGTAAATCGTCACGCCGTCGCGACGGATCTCGGCGACATCGCCGTCTTCGAGATAGATGACGTTGCGGGTCACCGACAACACTGCCGAGACATCGGAAGCGATGAAGTTCTCACCCTCACCGAGACCGATCAACAAGGGGCAACCCAGGCGGGCGCAGATCATGGTCTCGGGTTCCTTGATCGAGACCACGCTGATGGCGAACGCGCCAGTCAGCTCGGCTACGGCTTTTTTGGTGGCGGCGAGTAAGCACTCACCCTGACTGTGATGGTAGTGAATCAGATGGGCAATGACTTCAGTATCGGTCTGCGACTCGAAGTGGTAACCCAGGCCCGTGAGGCGATGGCGTTGCTCGTCGTGGTTCTCGATGATGCCGTTGTGCACGACCGCGATCTCGCCGCAGGAGATGTGCGGGTGCGCGTTCGATTCAGTGACGCCGCCATGGGTCGCCCAGCGTGTATGGCCGATACCGACATGCCCGGAGAGTTGCTCGGCACTGGCTTTGTTCTGCAGCTCGGAGACGCGGCCTACCGCGCGCACACGTTTGATGTCAGCGCCATTCAGTACCGCCACGCCGGCTGAATCATAGCCGCGATACTCCAGCCGGCTCAGGCCTTCGATCAGCACGGGTACGACGTTATTGGGAGAGACTGCGCCTACGATTCCACACATTGTGCTTTGGCCTTATCTATATTCATGTTCTGCGCTTACCATCACTTGCCCGACTTTTTGACCGGGCGTTTCCAGCCCTTGATGGTGAGCTGCCTGCCGCGCGAGAGGGTCAATTCACCAGCCGGCGCATCCTTGGTAATGGTCGAACCGGCACCGATGGTCGCACCGGCACCGATGGTCACGGGCGCGACCAGTTGCGAATCCGAGCCGATGAACGCATGGTCTTCGATCACCGTTCGGAACTTGTTCGCGCCATCGTAGTTGCAGGTGATGGTACCGGCCCCGATATTGACCTGCTTACCGACGGTAGTGTCGCCCACATAGCTGAGATGGTTGATCTTGCTGCCGACGTCCACTTGCGCGTTCTTGAGCTCGACGAAATTCCCCACATGCGTCTCGTTGGCCAATGCCGTCCCAGGGCGCAGTCTGGCATAGGGACCGATGCGGCAATCCTCGGCGACCGTCACCTGGTCCATGTGGGTATAGGGAGCGATCTGCGTCCCGGCACCGATACTGGCATCGCGCAGGATACTGTAAGCGCCCACTCTCACGCCGTCGCCCAAGCTTACTGCACCTTCGAAGACACAGCCGATATCGATCTCGACATCCCGACCGACCGTCAACGCGCCGCGGATATCGATACGCGCCGGATCGGCGAGCGTCACGCCAGCCTTTAACAAAGCCTGTGCCTGACGGGTCTGGTAGACCCGTTCGACGGCAGCGAGATCCTGCTTGGAATTGATGCCGGCCACTTGCCATTCATCATCGGTGATGACCGCTTCTACCGGAACTTGATCCGCCACGGCCATGGCGACGATGTCCGTCAGGTAGTACTCGCCCTGACTGTTATTGTTGCGCAAGGCCTCAAGCCAACGCTTGAGGTGGCGATTCGGCATGGCCATGATGCCACTGTTCACTTCCTTGATCGCCCGCAGTATCTCGGTCGCATCCTTGTGCTCGACGATAGCACTCACGTCCCCGTGCTCGGTACGCACGATGCGGCCATACCCCGTCGGGTCATCCTTCTTCACAGTCAGCAAGACCAAAGCCTGCGTGGCACGCTCGAGCAGCGCGCGGCAGGTAGCGGGTTCGATCAAGGGTACATCGCCCAGCAGGATCAGACTGAGCCCGTCTTCATCCAGGTGCGGCATGGCTTGCTGTACTGCGTGACCTGTCCCCAGTTGTTGCGCTTGTTCCGCCCATAACAAGGGCTTGGCTTCGAACGCTTGAGGCACCTGCTCGCCACCGAAACCATATACGACAACGATCTTTTCCGGTGAGAGCTGCTGTGCACAATCGATCACATGCCCGAGCAGTGGCTTGCCGGCGACGGCATGCAACACCTTGGGTTTGTCGGAATGCATGCGGGTGCCTTTGCCGGCAGCGAGGATCACGATATTGAGTGGGGACATAGACGTCATAGTGGACTGATCGTATGAGATTTTAACGGCTTTTTGCCTACAAGGGGCGGCGGGTTTACCATGAACCGAAGCCTTTAACTTTCCTTCAACTTTATTATGGAGCATGCATGGATCTACAGCTCACGGATAAACTCGCCCTGGTCACCGGTAGTACGGCCGGTATCGGTTATGCCATCGCACACACGCTGGCCGCCGAAGGGGCCACCGTCATCGTCAACGGCCGCTCACAGAATGCAGTTGACGATGCCATTACCAAACTGCAAGCCGAGACAAAAGGGAGGTTGCTGGGCTTCGCTGGTGACTTGAGCAAGGCGGAAGTCGCCGAAGCCTTGGTCGAGCGATTCCCGAAGGTCGAGATCCTGATCAACAACCTGGGGATCTTCGAACCAGTAGCGTTCGAGGACATCCCGGATACCGACTGGTTACGCTTCTTCGAGATCAACGTATTGAGCGGGGTGCGCCTTTCGCGCTTGTACCTGCCTGCGATGAAGGCAGCTGATTGGGGCCGCATCATCTTCATCTCAAGTGAAAGTGCCGTCCAGATCCCGGCCGAAATGATCCATTACGGCATGACCAAGACTGCACAACTGGCGATCTCTCGGGGCTTGGCCGAATCGGTGGCTGGGACCGGCATCACGGTGAACAGCATATTACCCGGGCCCACCAAATCCCGCGGTGTGATCGATTTCGTCGAAGCGATCAGCTCCACCGAACACAAATCCTTCAATGATTTCGAGACCGAGTTCTTCCAAACCGTGCGCCCTAGTTCCTTGATCAAGCGTTTCGCCACACCGGAAGAGGTCGCTAGCATGGTGGCCTATGTCGCCAGTCCTTTGGCTTCCGCCACGACTGGCGCAGCGCTACGCGTGGATGGCGGTACGATCAAAAGTGCATTCTAGAAAGCAAGGCGCCAGGTTGCTCAGTTGACGCGAACGTCACCCAACAAAAAGGCAGCCGAGGCTGCCTTTTTTGATTGTCAGCGTACTGCCTAATGCTTTTTGCGCAGACGTTCGATCGCTTGCAGCTGTGCAACAGCTTCAGCCAGCTCGGCCTGGGCGCGGGCATAGTCGATCTCCGAAGCGTTGTTCTTCAGGGCTTCTTCTGCTGCACGCTTGGCTTCTTCGGCTTTGGCCTGGTCGAGATCGGCACCGCGGATCGCGGTATCGGCCAGGACGGTGACCACACCGGGCTGCACTTCCAGGATACCGCCGGAGACGAAGATCAGGGTCTCTTCGGCCTGGTCAGGCAACTTGGCACGCAAGGCGCCTGCCTTGATGTTGGTGATCATCGGCGCATGACGTGGGTAGATACCGACTTCACCCATTTTCGCCGGGGCGGAAACGAATTCCACCAGGCCGGAAAAAATGGATTCCTCAGCACTCACCACATCCAGATGTATTGTCATTGCCATATTCTCAGTCTCTTCTACTATCAGCCAGCCCAAGGGCCGGCCTTAGCGTTATTACAAGCGGCCGGCGGCCGCCTGCAATTAGTTCATCGTTTTGGCTTTTTCCACGGCTTCTTCGATACCACCGACCATGTAGAACGCTTGTTCAGGCAGGTGATCGTATTCGCCAGCGACGATGGCCTTGAAGCCCTTGATGGTGTCTTTCAGGCTCACGTACTTGCCAGGCGCGCCGGTGAACACTTCGGCGACGTGGAACGGCTGGGAGAGGAAACGCTGGATCTTACGCGCACGGCTCACGGTCAGCTTGTCTTCAGGCGACAGTTCGTCCATGCCCAGAATGGCGATGATGTCACGCAGTTCCTTGTAGCGTTGCAGGGTCGCCTGTACGGAACGGGCCACGCTGTAATGCTCTTCGCCCACGATCAGCGGATCCAGCTGACGGGAAGTGGAATCCAGTGGATCGACCGCAGGGTAGATACCCAGGGAAGCGATGTCACGGGACAGCACCACGGTGGAGTCCAAATGCTGGAAGGTGGTTGCTGGGGATGGGTCGGTCAAGTCATCCGCAGGGACGTAAACGGCCTGGATCGAGGTGATCGAACCGACCTTGGTGGAGGTGATACGCTCTTGCAGGCGGCCCATTTCGTCAGCCAGGGTAGGTTGGTAACCCACGGCGGAAGGCATACGGCCCAGCAATGCTGATACTTCGGTACCAGCGAGGGTGTAACGGTAGATGTTGTCGACAAAGAACAACACGTCACGGCCTTCGTCACGGAATTTTTCAGCCATCGTCAGACCAGACAGCGCAACACGCAGACGGTTGCCCGGTGGTTCGTTCATCTGACCGAACACCATCGCGACCTTGGACTCTTTCATGTTGTCCAGCTTGATGACGCCGGCTTCAGCCATTTCATGATAGAAGTCATTACCTTCACGGGTACGTTCACCCACACCGGCGAACACTGACAAACCCGAGTGTTGCTTCGCGATGTTGTTGATCAGTTCCAGCATGTTTACGGTCTTGCCCACACCGGCACCGCCGAACAGGCCGACCTTGCCGCCCTTGGCGAACGGACATACGAGGTCGATCACCTTGATGCCGGTTTCCAGCAGGTCGACGGAAGGGGAGAGTTCTTCGAAAGTAGGCGCAGGCTGGTGGATAGAACGACGCTCGTCGGAGTCGATCGGGCCGACTTCGTCGATCGGGCGACCCAGCACGTCCATGATGCGGCCCAGGGTTCCTTCACCCACCGGCACCGTGATCTGGCCACCGGTGCTCTTGAACTTCATGCCGCGGCTCAAGCCGTCGGAGGAACCCATGGCGATGGTACGCACGATGCCGTCACCCAGTTGCTGCTGAACCTCAAGGGTCAAGCCCTCTTCTGCAGTGGAGTTTGCCTCGTCGATGATCAATGCATCGTACACTTTAGGCATCTGGTCACGTGGGAACTCGACGTCAACCACCGCACCGATACACTGAACTACTTTACCTGTAATCATTTTAAATTCCTTATCCAAACTTGATTCGCTGAACTTGATCCGCTACTGCTTTGGGTAAATCGTTATCTTTAGGACACTGCCGCCGCGCCGCCAACGATCTCGGAAATCTCCTTGGTGATCGCAGCCTGACGGGCCTTGTTGTAAACCAGCTTGAGCTCGCCGATGACGTTCTTCGCATTGTCCGAAGCGGCTTTCATGGCCACCATACGGGCACTCTGCTCGGATGCCATGTTCTCGGCGACGGCATGGAAGATCAGGGATTCGACATAACGCATCATCAGTTCGTCGATCACGCTCTTGGCATCCGGCTCGTAGATGTAATCCCAATGGCCTTCTGCACTGCCTAACGCTTCGCCGGCCAAGGGCAGCAGTTGCTGCATGGTCGGCTCCTGCTTCATGGTATTGATGAAGCTGGTGTAACAGATGAATAGTTGATCGATTTCGCCCGCGATGTAGGCATCCAGCATGACCTTGACCGGACCGATCAGCTTGTCCATATGCGGGGCGTCGCCCAGACCGGTGACGTGAGACTTGACCTTGGCACCGACACGGCCCATGAAGCCAAAACCCTTGTTACCGATCGCAGTCACCGATACACCCTTGCCTTCACTTTCCCAGGCTTTCATCTGGTTCAAGGAGAGGCGCAACACGTTGGTGTTCAGACCGCCACACAGACCCTTATCGGAAGTGACGACGATGAGACCGATATTGGCGATCTTGTCACGCTTGATGAGGAACGGGTGCTTGTACTCCGAGTTTGCCTTGGACATGTGGGCTGCTACGTTACGGATCTTCTCCGCGTACGGACGGGCATGACGCATACGATCCTGCGCCTTCCGCATCTTGGAAGCAGCCACCATCTCCATCGCCTTGGTGATCTTGCGCGTATTCTCAACGCTCTTGATCTTGGTACGGATTTCTTTGCTATTGGCCATTGTTCAGTTGCCTGTCTATTCTCGCAATCAGTCTTGCACGCCGCTTAGTACGCGTTGGTTGCCTTGAAGTCCTGGATAGCGGCTTCCACGGCCTTCTCGTCGTCGCCTGCCAGATCCTTGGTGGACTCGATCTTGTCCAGCAGGGCCTTGTACTTCGACTTCATGAAGGAGTGTAGGGCGGATTCGAATGCCAGTACCTTATTGACCGGCACATCGTCGATGTAACCCTTGTTGGCTGCCAGCAAAGTGACGGCCATATCAGAGACGCTCAACGGCGCGTACTGAGCCTGCTTCATCAGCTCGGTGAACATGCGGCCACGGTCCAGCTGTTTGCGAGTCGCTTCGTCGAGGTCGGAAGCGAACTGCGCGAACGCAGCCAGTTCACGATACTGCGCCAGTGCCAGACGGACACCGCCACCCAGCTTCTTGATGACCTTGGTCTGTGCTGCACCACCCACACGCGATACCGAGATACCGGCGTTGATCGCAGGACGGATACCGGCGTTGAACAAGTCGGTTTCCAGGAAGATCTGACCGTCGGTGATCGAGATCACGTTGGTCGGAACGAAGGCGGAAACGTCACCGGCTGCGGTTTCGATCACCGGCAGGGCGGTCAGGGAACCGGTCTTGCCTTTGACTGCACCGTTGGTGAACTTCTCGACGTACTCTTCGTTGACGCGAGCGGCACGCTCGAGCAGACGGGAGTGGATGTAGAACACATCCCCTGGATACGCTTCGCGGCCCGGTGGGCGGCGCAGCAACAGGGAGATCTGACGGTAAGCGATCGCTTGCTTGGTCAAGTCATCGTAGACGATCAGTGCGTCTTCGCCACGATCACGGAAGTATTCGCCCATGGTGCAACCTGCGTACGGTGCCAGGAACTGCAGAGCGGCGGAATCGGAAGCGGAAGCAGCAACGACGATGGTGTAAGCCATCGCGCCGTTCTCTTCCAGCTTGCGCACCACGTTGGCGATGGTCGAAGCCTTCTGGCCGATCGCAACGTAGATACAGGTCATGTTCTGACCCTTTTGATTGATGATGGCATCGACGGCGACAGCGGTCTTACCAGTCTGACGGTCACCGATGATCAGTTCGCGCTGGCCACGACCGACCGGCACCATGGAGTCGATGGACTTGAGGCCGGTCTGCACTGGCTGGGACACCGATTTACGGGCGATGACGCCCGGGGCGACCTTTTCGATCTTGTCGGTCATCTTGGCATTGACTGGACCCTTGCCGTCGATCGGCTGACCCAGTGCGTTGACCACGCGGCCAACCAGCTCGGGGCCGACCGGTACTTCCAGGATGCGGCCGGTACATTTACAGACGTCGCCTTCGGTGATGTGCTCGTAGGCACCCAGCACCACGGCACCGACGGAGTCACGCTCCAGGTTCAGTGCCAGGCCGTAGGTGTTGCCCGGGAACTCGATCATTTCGCCGGCCATCACGTTCGACAGGCCATGGATACGAACGATACCGTCGGTCACCGAGATCACGGTACCCTGGGTACGCGCCTCAGCGCTCGAGGAAAAATTCTCTAATCTGCTCTTAATCAGTTCACTGATTTCTGATGTGGATAACTGCATTACTGTCTCCTGACCTTTAAGGCCTAACCTTTAAGCGTATAAGCCAATTCTTGCAATTGGCCACGGACGGAAGCGTCAATGACCGTATCGCCGACTAAAATTTTGATCCCGCCGATGATGTTGGGGTCCACTTTGACGCTTGCTTCAATCTTTTTACCAAACTTGGTTTCCAGGCGTTTCACCAACGCCTTGACTTCGGCATCGCTTGGTTTGGCAGCTGCGGTAATCTCAGCCTCCAGCACGCCCTCGTCTTGTGCCTTAAGTTCCTCGAAAGCCGCAACGACTTCAGGCAACAAGGCCAGGCGGTCGTACTCGACCAGCAGCTTGATCAGATTCTTGCCAGCTTCGTCCAGCTTGTCGCCAGCGACCGCCAGGAACAATTTCTCCTGGTCGGCGCTCGAGACCTTGGGGTCAGCGATGAAAGCCTGCATCTGGGCATCGGCCGCGATCGCCGACGCGAAGCTCAGCATCTCGGACCACTTTGCCAGCGCCTTCTTCTCTTTAGCAAGACGGAAAGCCGCGACTGCGTAAGGTCTTACTATCGTTACCGCTTCAGCCATGATCGCTTACTTCCTATAGCTCGTTAGCGATGGTTTTCAGCATGTCGGCATGTGCCTTGGCATCGATCTCTTTGCGCAGGATCTTCTCTGCGCCAGCCACCGCCAGTTCGGAGACTTGCTGACGCAGGCCTTCCTTGGCGCGATTGACCTCTTGCTCGATCTCAGCCTTGGCACCGGCGATGATGCGATCACCTTCGGTTTTGGCGTTGGTCTTGGACTCTTCGACGATCTCGGTCGCGCGCTTTTCAGCCTGGGCGATGATATCGGAAGCCTTTTCCTTAGCTGCATGCAGTTCCTGGGTGGCCTTCTTGGCTGCCAGTTCCAGTTCGTGCTTGCCGCGATCCGCAGCGGCCAGGCCGTCTGCGATCTGCTTCTGGCGTACTGCCAGTGCGTTCATGATCGGTGGCCACACGAACTTCATGCAGAACCACACGAACACTGCAAACATGATCGCCTGTGCAATAAGGGTTGCATTGATGTTCATGCAAATACCTCTCTTAGTTTGCTTTTATCTAGGGTTGCCGACGGATTAGCCTGCAACTGCAAACAGAACGTACATGGCGATACCAACGGCGATCATCGGAACCGCGTCGACCAGACCCATGACGATGAAGAACTGGGTACGCAGCATCGGGATCAGCTCAGGCTGACGTGCGGCACCTTCAAGGAAGCGGCCACCCAAGATACCGATACCGACAGCGGCACCCAGTGCGCCCAGACCCAGCATGATCGCGCCAGCGATAAACAACAGTGCTTGTTCCATTTGTTTCTATCTCCTGTAAATAATCTACTGCTTAAAAGTGAATCAAAATTTTAGTGATGCTCTTGATGCGCCATATCCAGATACACAATGGTCAAGGTCATGAAGATGAACGCTTGCAGAGTGATGATCAGAATGTGGAATATTGCCCAGATCAGCGAGAGCAGGATCTGCGAGCTGAACAAGGTTGCATTGGCAATCGTGAACCCGGCCCAGGTGCTGCCCATGATGGCGATCAGGATGAAGATCATCTCGCCGGCGTACATGTTGCCGAAGAGACGCAGCGCCAGCGAGATCGGCTTGGCGATCAGGTTCACGCCTTCGAGGAAGATGTTGGCTGGCAGGCCGAATTTACCGAATGGTTGCAGGGTCAGTTCGCCGACGAAACCACCCAGGCCCTTCATCTTGATGCTGTAGAACAGCACGATGAAGAACACCGACAAGGCCATACCGAAGGTCGCGTTAGGATCGGTGGTCGGCACGATCTTGAAGTACATGTGCGGGTCATAGAGCGCGATCAGTTGACCGACGAAATCGATCGGGATCAGGTCCATCAGGTTCATGAGGAAGATCCACATGAAGATGGTGAGCGCCAGAGGCGCAACGAGGGAATTCTTGAAACTGAAGGAACCGCGGACGCTGGAATCGATGAATTCGATGACCCATTCGACGAAATTGACCAGGCCGCTTGGAACGCCGGCAGTCGCTTTGTTGGCTGCACGGGTGAAGAAGAACAGGAAAATGGTGCCCAATAAGAAGGACATCAACACGGTATCGAGGTTGATCGCCCAGAAGCCCATTTCCTTTGCTTCCTGCGCACTGTGCGCACAGTGGAAATGACCTTCCTTGATGGTACAGGTCAGATTCTGCAGGTGGTGCTTAATGTATTCTGAAGAGGTTAAGGATTCGCTAGCCATTTTTTACTTAACAATCTATTTAACTTCCACACGCGATCTATTCAATATTCCGCGCACCAAAGGCACAAGCAACAGCGCCGCCTGACCCATCACAAAACCCAGGATCACTTGTCCGGCTGGCAGATGCAAACGCAACATACCGAAGGCCAGCAATCCGATTACAACAAAAAACCGTTCCAAAGCGGAACGGTACATCCACACCAGTTGCCTGCCCGCCGTCGCGTCCTGATGCTTACGCTGCATCATGCGCCAGCTCAATAGCGACGCATTCACCAAGGCGCAAAGTTCGCCCCAGATGATGGATATTCCTGACTGCGGATTATCGGTGAGGTAAGTTACACCAGCGCTGATTATTATGAGAAGGAGTTGCAGGCCGACCACGATCAAGCCGTGATTCTTAGCCGCAATTTCTGTTTTTGCGCCAGACAACAAGGACTTGGATACTAACAATGAATGTATACGATGTCAAACAAGCGATAGGTCTTATAGGGAAGCGGGCTATTCCCTGGAAGACACGCCCATCCTGCTCAAGATGCCGTCGAGCTGGTCCAGGTCCTTGTACTCGATGACCAGTTTGCCGGATCCTTTCGCACCCTGCTTGATGCTGACTCTGGCGCCCATGTGATCGGCGGCAAGCTCTTCGAGGCGCAGCAGGTCCCGGTTAGGTCTGGCCTTGGCGACGCGTTTCACTGGTTTCTGCTCGCTATTGGCCAGGCGCTCCGCCTCACGCACAGACAAGCCTTTTTGCACGATCTGCTGCGCCGCCATCACCTGCCTGGCAGGTTCGAGCGCCAGCAGGGCGCGCGCGTGCCCCATATCGATCTGGTTATGCATCAGCATGTCCTGTACCGGTGCTGCGAGATTCAGCAGCCGCAGCAGGTTGGTCACAGCGGTGCGGGAACGGCCGACGGCTTCGGAAGCCGTTTGATGGGTCATATCGAATTCATCGATCAGACGCTTGATACCGTTGGCCTCTTCCAGAGGATTGAGGTTCTCGCGCTGGATATTCTCGATCAGCGCCATCGCAAGGGCGGATTCGTCCGGGATCTCTCGCACCAGCACCGGCACCTCAGGCAAACCAGCCAATTGCGAGGCGCGCCAGCGGCGCTCACCGGCGATGATCTCGTAGCGCTCGTCCGCGATCTCACGCACTAGAATAGGCTGCATGATGCCCTGCGCCTTGATCGAGGCGGCCAGGCTCGCCAGCGATTCCTGATCCATCTGTGTACGTGGCTGGTACTTGCCCGGTTGCAACTGGCCGATCTTCAACATACGCAGGGAATCCGCCTCGCCGACACTACCTACGTCACCTGCCAGAAGGGCATCGAGACCGCGCCCCAAACCTTTGGATTTAACCATTGACCACTCCACGTTTGATGATTTCGTCTGCCAGTGCCAGATAGGCTTGCGCACCCTTGGAGGCACGGTCGTAGATTAGCGCCGGCATTCCATAACTCGGCGCTTCCGCCAGCCGGATGTTGCGCGGGATGACGGTTTCGTAGACCTTGTCGCCGAAATGCCGCGCCAGCTGCTCCGACACTTGCTGCGCCAGCATGTTGCGGTTATCGAACAACGTGCGCAACAAGCCCTCGATCTCCAGAGTCGGGTTCAAGTGAGCACGCACTTTCTTGATGGTGTTGACCAGGTCTGACAATCCCTCCAATGCATAGTATTCACACTGCATCGGGATCATCACGGCATTGGCCGCGGTCAGGGCATTCACCGTCACCAGATTCAGGGCAGGGGGGCAATCGAGCAGGACATAATCATATTGCCCCTTCACTTCCGCCAGCGCACCTTTCAAACGCGTCTCGCGCGCCATCTCGTTGACCAGCTCGACTTCCGCCCCCGCGAGCTCGCGATTGGCAGGCGCTACATCGAAATTGCCCTTGCTCGAAGCCTGGATCACTTGTTTCAGGGTCTTGTCGCCGATCAGCACATGGTAGATGGTCTGTTTCAAGTGGGCCTTATCGAGGCCACTGCCCGTGGTGGCGTTACCCTGCGGATCCAGGTCGACCAACAGCACCTTGCGTCCGGTCGCCGCCAGACTCGCAGCCAGATTGACGCAGGTGGTAGTCTTGCCGACTCCGCCTTTTTGATTTGTGATCGCCAGAATACGCATGTCCTACGCCACCTTCATGTCTTGATTGAACGGCAAAAATACCAGATGTCGTTGCGCCTTTAGCCCGGGCACCTTGAGTGGCAACACTTGACTAGGTTCTAGCTGCAATCGATCGAGCTCTTCTTGCGGATAGACGCCCTTCATCGCCAGCCATTGGCCGCCAGGGGCGCCCAGATGCCGCGTCAGCTTCACGAACAAGGCCAGCTCGGAAAAGGCCCGTGACGTGATGACATCGAATGGCGCGTCAGGCTGGTAGTCCTCGACGCGACCGCATTCGACCTCAAGGTTAGGCAACGCAAGCTCCGCCTTTGCCTGCCGCATAAAACTGGCTTTCTTCTGGCTGGAATCCATCACCGTGACCTGCAGTTCCGGTAGGCAGATGGCGAAGGGAATACCGGGCAAGCCCGCACCGCTGCCGACATCCAACAGCCGGTTGGCCCGCACATGCGGCAATACCGCCAGACTGTCCAACAAGTGCAGCGTGACCATCTCTTCCGGATCACGGACCGCGGTCAGGTTGTGCACCTTGTTCCACTTATTGAGCAGGTGGATGTAATCGATCAGTTTCTGCAGCTTGGCCTCATCCAGTGCCAGGCCCAGCTCCGCCAGGCCATCGTCGAGGATCGCGCGCAACCTCATGCCGCACGCTGCTTCTGACGGCTTTTGCGCTTGAGGTAGACCAGCAACAGCGAAATGGCTGCCGGGGTGATGCCAGAGATACGGCTGGCCTGCCCGATGGTTTGCGGTTTGTGCGCGTTGAGCTTTTGCTGTGCCTCGATCGACAGGCCATGCACATCCTTGTAATCGAGATCGGCGGGCAACAAAGTCTCTTCGTTACCGCGCTGGCGTTCGATCTCTTCCTGCTGCCGGTCGATATAGCCCTGGTATTTGGCCGCGATCTCGAGCTGCTGACGCACCTGCTCATCGGCTTCGCCTTCGCCGGCACCGGTCAATGAGAGCAGGGCCTCGTAACTCACTTCCGGGCGACGCAGTAATTCGAACAAAGAATATTCGTGATCGATGACCTTACCCAGCACCCGCATGGCATCCGCCTCGGGCAATATGCCTGGACGCACGAAACTGCGCTTGAGACGCTCTTGCTCGCGAGCGATGGCTTCCTGCTTGCGACTGAAAACCTCCCAGCGCGCATCGTCGACCAAGCCGATCTTGCGACCAGCTTCGGTCAAGCGCATATCGGCGTTGTCTTCGCGCAGCATCAAACGATATTCCGCGCGGCTAGTGAACATACGATAGGGCTCACTCACGCCACGCGTGATAAGGTCATCCACCAGCACGCCAAGGTAAGCTTGCTCACGCCCCGGACACCATGACGCGTCTTCGGTAGCGTAGAGCGCAGCGTTGGCGCCCGCCAGCAGGCCTTGGGCCGCGGCTTCTTCGTAGCCCGTGGTCCCATTGATCTGGCCCGCGAAGAACAGCCCCTTGACGGCCTTGGTTTCCAGGGAGTTCTTCAAGCCGCGAGGATCGTAGTAATCGTATTCAATGGCATAGCCCGGGCGCAGGATATGCGCGTTCTCCAGCCCGCGAATGGAGCGCACCAACTGATACTGGATGTCGAAGGGCAAGCTGGTCGAGATGCCGTTAGGGTAGATCTCATGCGTCGACAATCCCTCCGGCTCCAGGAATATCTGGTGCGATTCCTTGTCCGCGAAACGGTGGATCTTGTCCTCGACCGACGGGCAATAGCGCGGACCAACACCTTCGATCACTCCGGTGTACATGGGCGAGCGGTCGAGACCGCTACGGATGATCTCGTGCGTCCGTGCGTTGGTATGCGTGATCCAGCAGGGACGCTGCGCGGGATGTTGACTCGCTTTGCCTAGAAACGAGAACACCGGCACCGGATCGTCACCGGGCTGCTCTTCCATCACGGAGTAGTCGATGGTGCGACCGTCGATACGAGGCGGCGTGCCCGTTTTTAGCCGGCCAGCCGGCAATCCGATCTCGCGCAACCTGGCCGCCAGGGAGATCGATGGCGGGTCGCCTGCGCGCCCTGCCTGATAATTGGCCATCCCGACATGCACCAACCCGCCAAGGAAGGTACCGGCGGTCAAGACCACCGCTCTTGCCTCGAACTTGAGGCCAAGCTGGGTGATCACGCCGGTCGCACGTTCACCCTCAAGCATGATGTCGTCGACCGCCTGCTGGAACAACCACAGATTAGGCTGGTTCTCCAGCCGGTGTCTGATCGCCGCCTTATACAACACGCGGTCGGCTTGCGCACGTGTGGCGCGCACAGCCGGCCCTTTGCTTGAATTCAGGATACGGAACTGGATACCGCCTTCGTCAGTCGCGGCCGCCATGGCGCCTCCCAGGGCATCGACTTCTTTCACCAGATGGCCCTTGCCGATGCCGCCGATGGAAGGATTACATGACATCTGCCCCAGGGTTTCGATGTTATGGGTGAGCAGCAGCGTCTTGCGACCCATGCGTGCAGAAGCCAGGGCCGCTTCTGTGCCTGCGTGGCCTCCGCCAACTACAATAACGTCAAATTTTTCAGGGAATTGCATGCGTTTCGATATCGTCGTTTCAAGGTTGCATATGTTACTGCAAAGCAGGGTTGCCGTCATGTCGAATGATGATGTTCCACGTGAAACAAAACCCTGTGTTCCTGCATGCCCGAAGGGCTAATCCTTTAGGAAACGCGCTCGATTGGCGCAAGGCTGGACTAATGACGGGAAAAATATCAGAATCAGCGTTGATTCACTTCTCGTCGCCATATAACTATAAATCAGGCAAGGATGCTTCTATGAATTTGTCCATGGTGTATAGCAAGACCGCCAAAGGCGCACGGGCGCTTGCATCCAAGTCATTATCCTCCGAGCAGGCCAAAGTACTGTCCAAGGTCAATGGCAAGTTGAGTACTGGGCAGTTGCTGGAAGAGGTCGGCAAGCTCTCCGAGGAGGCGCTGGAGAAGATCCTTAGCAGCCTGGAGCAGGACGAGTATATCCGCGCCGTGAGCAGCGACGATGCTGATCTGGACAGCGGTCCGGGATTCGAGGGCAGTTCCGTGATCGAAGTAGCTGAGATCAGCGCTGAAGAGTTCATGCGGGTCGAGAGCGAAGCGCACGGGATCCATACCGAAGACAAAAAACGTCAGCAACTGGAAGCAGAGGCCCGAGCCAAGGCGTTCGAGGAAGAACAGCGTCAGCTCGCACAGAAGGCCAAGGAGCAAGAGGAAGCGGAACGCCAGTTGCTCATGGTCACCGACATGCTGGCCAATTCCGAACTCGCGGAAAAGATCGATATCGAGAAGCTGGCTCGTAACGAACAGTTGAGTAGCGTGGAGGCCCGCAAGGCGAAGGAAGCGGAAAAGGCCGCGGCCAAGGAAGCCCATATCGCCAAGCGCAAGGAAGAGAAGCGACTGGCCAAGGAGCAGGCTGAGGCCAAAGCCAAGGTCGCGCTAGAGAAGGAACGGCTGGAAGCCGAGCAGCGCGAGATCGAAGCCGCCATGGCCCGTACCCGCGCCGAAGCGGAAACGCGCAGCAAGCGAGATGCCGAGGAGCATGCACGTCGGGAGGCCGAGCGTAAGGCACGTGAAGAAGAGGCAATGCGCGCCAAAGTCCTTGCGGAAGCGCGTACCCGTCAGGAAGCCGAAGAAAAGGCGCGCATAGAGGCGGAGCGCAAGGCACGACTTGAAGAGGAAGCGCGACTGAAGCGCGAGGCGGAAGAACGTGCCCGTATCGAGGCAGAGCGTCGCGCTAGAGAAGAAGCAGAAGCCAAAGCGAAACGAGAAGCCGAGGAACGGGCGCGTCGCGAGGCAGAGGCCCGCGCCAGGGAAGAAGCCAAACGAAAGGCGCGTGAAGAAGCCGAGGCCCGCGCACGTCAGCTGGCGGAAGAGAAGGCACGACTCGCCGCGGAAAAGCAGGCGCGTAAAGCGGCAGAAGAAGCCGTCAAGGCTGAAGCTAAACTTAAAGCACGCGAGGAAGCGGAGGCCCGTGCACTCGTCAAGGCGGAAGAAAAGGCACGAAGGCGGGCAGAACGCACGCCGATCGATTTGACTGGATGGGTCGCGGGCTCCGGAGCATTGGCCAAAACCCTGTTTATCAGTTTTGGTGCGCTCTTCTTACTCATGCTGGTAGCCATCCATTTCCTTAACCTCACGGTACTGATCGCCCCCATCGAGCGGCTGGCAACTTCCACGATCAAATCGCCTGTCAGGATCGCCGCCGTCAATGCCTCCCTCTGGCCGAGTCCTCATCTAGTACTTGAATCCGTCACCATAGGCAAGGCATCCGAGGTCAAGGTGTCCAAGATACACATATCTCCGGTACTGGCGACGATCTTCGAGGATACCAAGGAACTGGATCGACTCGAATTCGACAGCGCGACACTGGAACCTGCGACCTTGGTTCAAACTGCGGAATGGTTGGATAGCGCGCAGTCCTCGAAGCAAGTGATCTTCAAAGAGATCGCATTTACAAAGATCAAGCTACAGATCCCCGACCTGGATCTCAAGACCTTCAATGGCCAGGTCACACTGACCGATAACAAGGTCGATCATATCGCCATACGCGATGAGAGCCGCAGATTGCAGGCGACCATCAAGCCCGCTGCCAATGGCTATCAAGTCAAGATCGAAGCGAATGACTGGACCCCGCCCTTGGGCGCACCCCTCGTATTCGATTCGCTGAAAGCGGAAGGTATTGCGCATGACCATACGTTGCGCCTTGAACATATCGATGCAGCGCTGCATGGTGGAAAACTCACAGGGTCGATGTCTCTGGATTGGTCGGCCTTCTGGCAAGCGACGGGCGATTTTGAACTCGAGAAGGTGCGGCTACAGGAGGTGAGCCCCGCGTTCAGTTCGGTGGTCCATTTGAAGGGGCATCTCAATGCCAAGGGCAATTACACAATGTCCGCCGAAGAATTCGCGCACCTGGCCGACACGCCACAGGTCACGACACGTTTCGATGCCAGCCAGGGTTATCTGGGCGGTATCGACCTGGTGCGTGCCATGCATGCGGGCGCAGGACAATCCATCGGCGGGACCACCCGATTCGACAGCCTGAGCGGAAACCTTACGCTGCAGAACGGCCACTACCAGTATCGCCAAGTGCTGCTGGACGGCGGACAACTCAAGGCGGACGGGGAGTTCGACATCTTTGCCGACCAGAACCTCACGGGTCGGGTACACACCCAACTCAACATCAAAAACCGCCCGATGCAGGCCAATTACCACCTGAGCGGGAAAACCGGCAGCGTCTCCCTGAAATAAGCGGCATCTTTGTCATATCCTTGCACTCATGCAGTGCAAGGACAGATTTTCTGTAGGTGTGATGCAAGGCTGCCGTTGCATACATCCCTCCATTCGCTAACGCGCTTACTCCTCGCAATGCCTTATTTCATCGGCTTGTCATCATGGTTGCCTAGAATTTGGCACGTAATTCGCTTAGTACTATGCAAACCGTATCGATTCATCGCCAACCCTAGGAGTCCGTCATGCGCAAACTTTCTTCCACCTTGCTCATCTTGTTGAGTAGCCTGTCACTATCAGCGCAAGCCGATGTCGCAACCGCACAGAAGCTCGCCGACAAGTACGCAGCCATCGCTCAACATATCGATCCGCAATCGCCGGGCTTGTCCGCTGAGGAAGGCCAAGCCTTTTTCACGCGAGAGCTCACCATCAAGGGCAAGCAGGTCGCTTGCGCATCCTGCCACACGAGCAACCCGGCGGATAGCGGTAAGCATATCGTTACGGGCAAACCCATTCGCCCTTTATCGCCTGTGACCAACGACAAACGATTCGGCTCAGTGGAAAAAGTGGAAAAGAATTTCACCAAGCACTGCAACGACATCATCGGGCGCGATTGCACTGCGCAAGAGAAGGGCAATTTCATCGCCTATCTGCTGACCACGGGGAAATGAACGTCTCATGAGTACGAAATACGTCTGGGACAGGTTCGTCAGACTATTTCATTGGTCACTGGTCACGGCATTCGCCGTGGCCTTTGTGACCTACGCCTCAGAATGGGATCGCCTTCTCCATGCCTATGCCGGCTATGCTGCCGGATTGCTGATCCTCGCACGTATATGCTGGGGCAATATGCGCACCGGCTACGCTAACTTCCATGCCTTTCCTCTTCATCCGATCGAGGCCGCACGCTATATATGGCAGATCCTGCATGGCCAAAGCAAACGCTTCATCGGCCATAATCCTGCCGGCTCTCTGATGATCTACGCGTTATTGGCAGACGGCCTGTTCACGGTACTGACAGGCATACTGGTCTATAACGATGGATGGCTCATCGATCGATCCGAGCTTCTGCAAACGCTGCATGCGTGGTCATCCTGGACCTGGCTGGCACTGGTAGGATTGCACGTCGCTGGCGTATTGATAGAAAGTATCCTGCATCACGACAACCTGATCGGCGCCATGATCACTGGTTTCAAACGTCGCTCAAAGAAAAGTGAATTGCCGGATCATATGTTTCACGTGAAACATCGCATGAGACACCGACACTAAAGCAGTCGGCTTATTTGCCGATACAGAATCGGCTGAAGATCTCGCCCAGCAAATCGTCAGCACTGAATTCACCAGTGATGCTGCTCAAGGCCTCTTGCGCCAGCCTCAACTCTTCTGCCAGCAATTCCGACTGCTTCAAGTGGGCTTCGGCGTTCAGCAAATGTGTGCGTACGTCTTCCATTGCTGATAGATGTCTGGCCCTTGCCATGAACACCCCTTCACCGGCGGGTTGCCAGCCTGCCAGTTTCAGCAACTCCGCTTTCAAGAGCTCAAGTCCCGACCCGGTCTTGGCTGAGAGGTAAATATGGGACTCCTGCTCGCGCACTACGATCCTAGGCGCTTCTTGATGCAGATCGATCTTGTTGTGTAGCCATATTTTCGGCAAAAACGCCGGCAATCGCGCCAGGATCGATTTTTCCATCTCGCCGATATCATGGGCTGCGTCCACCAATAATAATGCGATATGCGCGTTTTCTAGAGCTCGCCATGTTCGGGCGATGCCTTCCTTTTCGATCTCATCGCTGGTTTCACGCAATCCTGCCGTATCAGTGACATGCAAGGGGATGCCCTGGATCTGGATCGCATTGCGGATGGTATCGCGCGTCGTACCGGCGACCGGGGTGACGATGGCTACCTCTTCACCAGCGAGCTGGTTCATCAGGCTGGACTTGCCGACATTAGGTTGGCCGACCAGCACCACCTGGATTCCTTCACGCAATAGATTTCCCTGCCGCGCCTGAGCGAAGACCTCATCCAGTTGCTGGCGGATGGCTGCGAGTTTTTCCGCAACGCGTCCTTGCGTGATGAAGTCGATCTCTTCTTCCGGAAAATCCAGACAGGCTTCGACATACATGCGCAGATCGACCAGACGGTCGAGCAGGGCATGGATGGTGGTAGAGAACTCGCCGGACAATGAACGCACCGCACTGCGCGCCGCTTCTTCCGTGGCGGCATTGATTACATCGGCGACAGCCTCGGCCTGCGCCAGATCCAGCTTGTCGTTCAGATAAGCACGGCGAGTGAATTCGCCGGGCTCCGCCTGACGCGCGCCAAGCTGCAGGCAGCGCTTGAGGAGGATCTGCATGAGTGCTGTGCCGCCATGCGCTTGTAGTTCGAGTACATCTTCACCGGTATAGGAATGAGGGCCGGGGTAATAGATGGCAATGCCGCGGTCGATCAGGTTGCCGTCGGCTTCCTTGAATGCGAGATAAGCCGCATGACGGGGTGCAGGACAGTGACCGAGAACACCAACAGCGACTTGGCTGGCAGCAGGACCGGACACCCGCACGATACCGATGCCACCCGAGCCTGGGGCAGTAGCGATCGCGGCGATGGTGTCTATGTTCGTCTGCTGCCCTGGCTTCATCTCACACGCAGCCTTTCAGGTCCGGCCGGTCGGGCGCGGACTATCCGCTAGCGGTTGGTCGCTTTCTTCTTGTTAAGGGTATCGATCTCAGCCTGGCGATTGATGTGCCATTGCTGCGCGATCGACAGGATGTTGTTGACCAGCCAATACAGCACCAGGCCTGCCGGGAAGAAGAAGAAGAACACGCTGAACACGATCGGCATGATCATCATGATCTTCGCCTGCACAGGATCCGGCGGCGTCGGGTTGAGTCTGGTCTGGATGATCATCGTCGCGCCCATCAGGATAGGCAGTACGAAATAGGGGTCGGTGGCCGACAAGTCCTGTATCCATAGCATGAACGGGGCATGTCGCATCTCGACGCTGCCCAGGAGGACCCAATAGAGCGCGATGAACACCGGGATCTGGACCAGGATCGGCAGGCAGCCGCCCATGGGATTAATCTTCTCGGTCTTGTAGAGCTCCATCATGGCCTGCTGCAGTTTCTGGCGATCATCGCCATATTGTTCCTTCATGCGTTGCAGGCGCGGTGCCAATTCGCGCATCTGGGCCATGGAACGATAGCTGGCAGCAGACAATGGATAGAACGCGATCTTGATCAGGATGGTGAGCAGGATGATGGCGACACCCCAGTTATGTACCAGCTTCTCGATGGCCGAGAGTACCCAGAACAGTGGGGAAGCGATCACGGTGAGCCAGCCGTAATCCACGGTATATTCCAGACCGGGTGCAACGCTTTGTAACTGACTCTGCGTTTGTGGGCCGGCATAGAGACGTGCGGTGACCTTTTCCGTGGCGCCTGGTGCGATGCTATCGAGCATGCTCTTGCTACCGATGGAGTAGATGTTATCGCTCAGTTGTTTGGTGTAGAAGATGCGCTGGAGGTTATCGGCTGGGATCCAGGCACCGACGAAATAATGCTGGACCAGGCCGACCCAGCCGTCCTTCGCCGTCAGCGACAGATCGTTCTTGCCCATATCCTTGAATGCCAATTTCTTGAACTTGTCCGCTTCCGTGTAGTAAGCGCCTCCGGTGAAGGTAGGCATCATCGCCGAGCCTTGATTGGATTCGCTGTCGTGGACGATCTGGTAATAGACGGCGGGTTCCAGTGCACTGGCGCTACCGTTATCGATGACATAGCTCACATCGATGGCGTAACTGCCGCGATGGAAGGTGTAAATCTTCTCGACCTTGACGCCTTGCGGATTGGTCCAGGTCAGGATGACATCCAGTCTGTCACTGCCTTCTTGCATCTTGTAGCTATCCGCGGCACTGGCGAACTGGGTCTTGTGCGTCGGGAGGTCGTTACCGATCAGACCAGATTGCGCGACATAGAGCATCGGTGCCGCTGTATCCTCCATGAGGACGAAATTCTTCTCCATGGATTCGACGGAGCGATGTTGCAGCAATTCGAGTCGGCGAAGATCGCCTCCCAGGGTATCGATATCCGCCTTGAATAGATCGGTCTCCACCTGGACCCTGCCGGCGGTTTGCAGGCGGAATCCGGTTTCTTTCGGCAAATCCGTCGCGGGAGTGGTCGTGCGCTCCGCTTGCGGTACGCTGCTATCCGCATCCTGCTGGCTCACTGCAGGGATGGCGCCTGCAGGAGCATCTTGGCGCTGCCAGGCATCCCATAACATCAGAATCGAGAACGAAAAAATAACGAAAAGAATCAGACGCTTGGTATCCATAAATCTCTTATCTAAATTAAATATTCAAGGGTTCATCAAGGGATGGGGTCATGACCGCCCGCATGCCACGGGTGGCAGCGTGAGAGTCGTTTCAGGCCGTACCAGCTACCCAACCATGCACCGTGCTTCGCGATCGCTTCTGCCGTATATTGCGAGCAGGTTGGCGAGAATCGACATTGTTGCCCAAAATAGGGACTTAGTGTCAGTTGATATGCTTTGATCAGCCAGAGAAGGGCTTGTTTCATGATGGCGTGGACACGATGCGCGGTTGCGTCTGGCGATGCAATCTCAACATCAATTCCCGGAACTCGTGTTCGACCAGGGGAAACTGCGATGGGACATAGAGCTTCTGCGCGCGTATGACGATATCCAGATTCTGCAAGTGATAGCAATGCTGCCTGAACATCTCACGCAAGATCCGCTTCATATAATTACGCTGCACCGAGAGTCGTGCCGTGCGCTTCCCGACAATCAGGCCAAGCCGTGGTCTGCCAAGCTGATTATATTGGTAGTGCAGGGTGATGAATTGTCCTGAGATGCGCTTGCGGAAATTAAAAACGGATGAAAAATCATCCGTTTTAACGATTCTAGCGCTTCTGGGAAATCCTGAATTCGGCAAAACCGAATTTCACAGGAATAGACTAGACAGCGAGGCGAGCACGGCCCTTGGCACGGCGCGCAGCGATGACAGCGCGACCACCACGGGTTTTCATGCGCACCAGGAAGCCATGGGTGCGGGCGCGACGAACTTTCGAAGGCTGGTAAGTACGTTTCATAAGAATCTCCGGTGACTTCTATGCGTTTCTAAACAAAGGGCGTAATTTAACCCGATATGACCATGTTTTGTCAATGTTTATTTGTGCCGCCTTTTGGCTGCAAATATAGGCCAATTGCCTGTGGATAAGTTCGGTCAAACAAGCTAGAATGAATCCGATAAATGCTGGGCGGCAAGGCGGTGATCCTGAATGATCGACGACCTCGCAAACCAGTATCGGCGCTCGAACATTCAAATTCAAACATCTTGCACTTCGAGCAAATACCATCACTTACTATCTGTTGAGGTATCGGGCAACCGATGGAAAACTTTTGGTCTATTTGTCTCGGTCGCTTTAAGCAAGAGCTCTCCGCACAACAGTTCAACACCTGGATCAAACCATTGCAATTCGAAGCACGTGACGGCGTATTGCGTCTGCTCGCGCCCAACCGCTTCGTGCAGCAGTGGGTCAAGGACCGTTTCCTGCATCGGATCGAATTGCTTGCCGAAGAACTGCTGAACACGCCTATCGTCATCGAGCTGGCATTGCTCGATGCGCCGGCAAAACGCCATAACGGTCACGACCAAAAAGAAGCTATCCAGCCCGACAGTACGGTAGAGCTAATTTCCACAGCCAAACCGAAGACTTCAACGGTCAAGAAAGCCAAGAGCGCGACCGAGAGTTGCGGCCTAAATCCTTCCTTTAACTTCGATAACTTCGTCACGGGCCGGGCCAATCAACTTGCACGTGCTGCCGCCCTGCAGGTGGCGGAGAATCCGGGTACGGCCTATAACCCTCTGTTCATCTATGGGGGGGTTGGGCTAGGTAAAACCCACTTGTTACAAGCCATCGGCAATCATCTGCGGTATTTGCGTCCAGAAGCCAAGATCCGCTACTTACATGCGGAGCGCTATGTATCGGATGTCGTAAAGGCCTACGAGCATAAAGCCTTCGATGAATTCAAGCGCCAGTATCACTCGCTGGATCTATTACTGATCGACGATATCCAGTTCTTCGCCAAGAAGAGCCGGACCCAGGAAGAGTTCTTCTATGCCTTCAATAGCCTGATTGAAGCCAAGAAACAGATCATCATCACTTGCGACACCTATCCCAAGGAGATCGCCGATGTCGACGAGCGACTGCGTACTCGATTCAGTTGGGGACTAACGGTCGCGGTCGAACCGCCCGAGCTGGAGATGCGCGTGGCGATCCTGTTGAAAAAGGCCGAAGCCGCGAAGTTCGTGTTGCACGAGGATGTCGCCTTCTTCATTGCGAAGCAGGTGAGATCCAGTGTCCGGGAACTGGAAGGGGCGTTGAACCGTATCGTGGCGATGGCCAAGTTCACGGGACACGCCATCGACGTCAACCTCGCCAAGGACGCCTTGCGTGACCTCATCGCGGTACGTGGGAGACAGGTGACCATCGAGAACATCCAGAAAACGGTCGCGGACTACTACAAGATCAAGGTGGCGGAGATGTACAGCAAGAAGCGGTCACGGAATTTCGCCCGACCCCGCCAGATCGCCATGGCCCTGGCTCGAGAACTGACGAACCACAGCTTCCCGGAGATCGGTGAGGCTTTTGGTAGCCGTCATCACACGACGGTGATGCATGCCTGTGACGAGATCGAGCAGTTACGTCAAAACGATCCAAATGTCGCTAGAGATATCGGGGTATTGATCCAGGTGATTCGCGATTAGATCCTGTGGTCTATCGGTGGATAAGTTGTAGAGGAATAGATGGTTTACGAC
>CABHOJ010000126.1 GCA_902168195.1 uncultured Methylotenera sp. | reverse complement strand
TTTTTTTCAAGCAGAAGACGGCATACGAGATAGGAGTCCGTCTCGTGGGCTCGGAGATGTGTATAAGAGACAGGATGGGGTCGCAGTATGGGCTGGTAAAAAAGGAACAAGCGAACCTGGAGCAATACGTCACGCAGAAGACGCTGGATGGGGTCTACCTGATGATGGCGCAGGAAGAGAAGGCCATCCGCAAGGATCCAATGGGGCAGGCCAGTAGCTTGTTGAAGAAGGTGTTCGGGGCGGCCAAGTAGTAATGCCTAATTGACATTGGGTCTTACAACATAATGACAGTCAGACTCAAAGTAACCATGGTTGTTTTATTCCTAGCAATTGGCTTAGGCGTATTCTGGATAACAGAGCAGCAAAGTAATGTTGCATTTTCAAATCTGGAAGCATGCCAAAACAAATGTAGCGATGAGAAGAAAGCTGGGAAATTGGTGCCGTATTCTTCGACCCAAATTACAAAACACGGTAATTTTACTGGGCCATTAAAATGTCAATGCGTTTAACACTTTACCTAACAGGTCCATCAAGCAAGGGCTTTACGGTGCCTCTAATAAAGTCTTGAACTATTGCGGCTTGGACGTTCATTTTTGTTGTGTGTAATGCCGGTCTCGCCCGGCCGGCGAGTTACTTTCCTTTGCTTGCCCAAAGGAAAGTAACCAAAGCAAAAGGCAGCCCCTGCCGCTTGAATTCTCCTGCGCTGCTCGCTAAACCGGGCGGCTGCGCAACTCGCCCTGACAGCTAGCAAAAATCGCTAGCTGTTGCGGAGCTCAAACAGTCCTCGCCGACAACTCCCGATTTCGCTGTGCTGCTCGGTGCGACAGAGGGCTGGTAAGTCAAAACCACCCAACCTTGACTGCGTCATTCCGACGGGCGCGCAGCGCACCACGGAATCCAGTGCTTTAAAAAGTTCGCCATGTAAACCGCATATGAAATCATGCGTTATCTATCACTGTCGGGGATGCAAATTCCTAAAGTGAGGAGATTGACCATGAAAACAATACGTTTGATGTTCGCTGCGATGTTGCTGGCCCTTGCCGGCACCGGTAGCGCCTATGCGAACGATGTCGGTTTCAGTATCAGCATCGGTTCGCCGTACCATTATGGCCCGCCGCCAGTCTATTACGGCCCGCCACCGGTGTATCACCACCATACTCCCAGGATCTATTACCATTATGACAGGCCGCATTACGGACACCATTTCGGTGGCGGTCATCACTATCGCGGCCATGGTAACCACCATTTCCGCGGACATGGCGGACACGGTGGTCACGGCCGTGGTCATGGACGCGGTCATCACTGATTGAAGTTGCATCCCCGATAAAAGGCCCTTGAAGGGCCTTTTGTTTTTGGGCATTTATGTCTTGGCAGGCAAAGGATAAGCGCTTGTTTCTGGTAAAATTACGTTTTTAGCTCACAACCAGAATTCCCGAATGGCCAGCCCAAAAATGCTCAGTCTGCGCGGTAGTGCAGCCCTCTCCGATTTTCGCCTCGACAAGATCCTGTCTTCCCTGAAATCGGTCGCGCCGCGCATCTCCCATCTCTATGCCGAATTCTGGCATTTTGCCTGGTCGGATGAGGCGCTGACGGCTTCCCAGCAAGCGACTTTGCAGCAGATCCTGAGCTATGGCCCGAAGATGCAGGAAGAGACGCCTTCCGGACAATTGCTGCTGGTGATCCCGCGCCCCGGCACCATCTCGCCCTGGGCTTCGCGTGCCACAGATATCGCCAACCACTGTGGCCTCGAGAGCATCAAGCGGCTCGAACGTGGAGTCGCATACTACGCGACGACCGCAGACGGTAGCCCCCTGACGGCGAACGAGCTGCAGGCTTTGAAGACGCTGATTCATGACCGCATGACCGAAGCCGTCTTCAATGACATCCATGAAGCCGAGCGGCTCTATCACCAGGCGGCACCTGCGCCGATGAGCAGCGTCGATATCCTGACTGGCGGCAAGGCCGCGCTCGAACGCGCCAACGCCGAGATGGGTCTCGCCCTGTCGCCGGACGAAGTGGATTATCTGGTCGAGAACTTCACCCGCATCGGACGCAATCCGACCGATGTCGAACTCATGATGTTCGCCCAGGCCAACTCCGAGCATTGCCGCCACAAGATCTTCAACGCCGACTGGGTGATCGACGGCATCGCGCAGGCACATTCGCTGTTCGGCATGATCCGCAACACGCACAAGCTCAACCCGGGCAAGACGGTGGTCGCCTACGCCGACAATGCTTCCATCGTCGAAGGCGGAACCACCAAGCGCTTCTACCCGCAGGCCGATGGTAGCTACGGCTTCGTCGAGGAGGACATGCACTTCCTGATGAAGGTCGAGACGCACAACCACCCGACCGCCATCTCCCCGTTCGCTGGTGCGGCGACCGGCGCCGGCGGCGAGATCCGTGACGAGGGTGCCACCGGCTCAGGCTCCAAGCCCAAGGCAGGCCTGACTGGTTTTTCCGTCTCCAACCTCAATATTCCGGGCTTCCAGCAGCCCTGGGAACAAGACAACGGCAAGCCGGGACGTGTGGCTTCCGCCCTGCAGATCATGGTCGACGGCCCGCTGGGTGGTGCCGCCTACAACAACGAATTCGGTCGCCCGAACATCGCCGGCTATTTTCGTACCCTGGAGATCGAGGCGGCAGGCCCCAACGGCGAGAAGGAACTGCGCGGCTACCACAAGCCCATCATGCTGGCCGGCGGTGTCGGCAACATCTCCGCCAAGCATTCGAAGAAGAACCCGATCCCGCCCGGTGCCGCGCTGATCCAATTGGGCGGTCCGGCCATGTTGATCGGCCTCGGCGGCGGTGCGGCGTCCAGTATGGATACCGGCGCCAACACCGAGAACCTGGATTTCGATTCCGTGCAGCGCGGCAACCCGGAACTGGAACGTCGCGCACAGGAAGTCATCGACCGTTGCTGGCAGCTGGGTGACGACAACCCGATCCTGAGCATCCACGATGTCGGTGCCGGCGGTATCTCCAACGCCTTCCCCGAGCTGGTGAACGACGCCGGCGTCGGCGCCTTGTTCCAACTGCGCAACGTGCATAACGAAGAACCGGGCATGAGCCCTCGCGAACTGTGGAGCAACGAAGCGCAGGAGCGCTATGTCATGGCGGTAGCCAAGGAAGACCTGTCGCGTTTCGCCGAGATCTGTGAACGTGAGCGCTGTCCCTTCGCTGTCATCGGTCATGCCACCGAGGAGCGTCACTTGACGGTCGAGGATGGCCATTTCGGTAACAAGCCGGTGGACATGGACTTGTCCGTGCTGCTCGGCAAGCCGCCGAAGATGACGCGCGACGTGCAGCATGTCGAGCGCCCCTTGAGTGCATTCGACACCAGCGGGATCGACCTGCAGGATGCCGTAAAGCGCGTGTTGCGCCTGCCAGGGGTCGCTGACAAGACCTTCCTCATCACCATCGGCGACCGCACCGTGACCGGGCTCATCGCCCGCGACCAGATGGTCGGCCCATGGCAAGTGCCGGTGGCCGATGTGGCCGTGACGCTCGCCGGTTACGAGACCTACCGCGGCGAAGCTTTCGCCATTGGTGAGAAAGCTCCACTGGCCCTGATCGACGCGCCGGCTTCCGGCCGCATGGCGATCGGCGAGGCCATCACCAACATCGCAGCCAGTTACATCGAGAGCCTGGGCGAGCTCAAGCTCTCCGCCAACTGGATGGCGCCCGCCGGTCATCCTGGGGAAGACGCGGCCTTATTCGATACCGTGCAGGCTGTCGGCATGGAGCTGTGTCCGCAACTCGGCATCAGCATCCCGGTCGGCAAGGATTCCATGTCAATGAAGACGGTGTGGGAAGAGGGCGGCGAGAAGAAGGCCGTGACCGCGCCGATCTCGCTGGTGGTGACGGCTTTCGCGCCTACCCCGGACGCACGCAAGACCCTGACGCCGCAACTGCGCACCGACCTCGGCGAAACCAAGCTGATCCTGATCGACCTCGGCAAGGGCAGGAACCGCATGGGCGGTTCGGCGCTGGCGCAGGTCTATGGCCAGGTCGGCGATATCGCGCCGGACGTGGACGATGCGGCGCGTCTCAAGATGTTCTTCGCCGCCATCCAGAACCTCAATAGCGACGGCAAGCTGCTGGCCTACCATGACCGTTCCGACGGCGGCCTGTTCGTCACCCTGGCCGAGATGGCCTTCGCTGGTCGCTGCGGTCTCGACATCGAACTGAGCCGTCTCGCGGCTGATACCGCCAGCGTGCTGTTCAACGAAGAGCTGGGTGCTGTCATCCAGGTCGCCGCCAACGACGCGACCGCGATCTGGAACGCGCTGGACGCGGTGATGCCTGGGTGTATCCATATCATCGGCGGCGCCGTCGCCAACAATCATGGCATCGTCATCCGCA
Organism: uncultured Methylotenera sp.; assembly: GCA_902168195.1. Taxonomy (GTDB): domain Bacteria; phylum Pseudomonadota; class Gammaproteobacteria; order Burkholderiales; family Methylophilaceae; genus CABHOJ01. The sequence goes on along the minus strand of CABHOJ010000126.1, from coordinate 22,205 downwards.
AGCATGGCGAGATCGTCTTCGCCGACATGCGCGCCAACCTGCATCGCCTGTGGTCCGAGACCACCTACCAGATGCAGAAGCTGCGCGACAACCCGGTCTGCGCCCAGCAGGAATACGATCGCCTGCTCGATGTGAACGATCCCGGCCTGCACCAGCACCTGACCTTCGACCTCAACAATCGCGTCGAGGCCCCATACGTGAGTGCCGGCGCCAAGCCGAAGATGGCGATCCTGCGCGAGCAGGGCGTCAACGGGCAGGTTGAGATGGCAGCCGCGTTCGACCGCGCCGGCTTCCAGGCGCACGACGTGCACATGAGCGACATCATCAGTGGACGCATCAGCCTCAAGGACTTCGCCGGTTTCGTCGCCTGCGGCGGGTTCTCCTACGGGGACGTGCTCGGTGCCGGCGAAGGCTGGGCCAAGTCCATCCTGTTCAACGCGCGGGCGCGCGACGAGTTCTCGGCCTTCTTCCAGCGTGAAGATGCTTTCGCGCTCGGCGTCTGTAACGGTTGCCAGATGATGAGCAACCTGCACAGCATCATCCCCGGGGCGGAACACTGGCCGCATTTCGTGCGGAACAAGTCCGAACAGTTCGAGGCGCGCTTCGCGATGGTCGAAGTGCTGGATTCCCCTTCGCTGTTCTTCAGCGGCATGGCAGGCAGCCGCATGCCGATCGCCGTGGCGCACGGTGAAGGCTATGCGGAATTTTCTTCGGCAGCCGCTGTCAATGATGTGCTTGCAAACAAACTGGTCAGTATGCGTTTTGTGGACAACTCGGGGAAAGCGACGGAGACCTATCCATTCAATCCGAATGGTTCGCCGCAAGGCATCACCGGCTTAACGACGCACGATGGACGATTCAGTATCATGATGCCGCATCCGGAACGGGTATTCCGTACCGTGCAGCATTCATGGCATCCGGATACCTGGGGTGAGGATGGTCCATGGTTGAGGATGTTCCGTAACGCCAGGAAGTATGTAGGGTAAGTAGAAAAAGCAGTTCATTTAACTATAACGAGCAGGAGAAAGATCAGCATGAAAACAATCAAAGCGTTACTGGTCGCCGTTGCGATGATGACCAGCCTGTCTGCGTGGGCACTGACGGACGATGAGTCTGTCGAGTTCATGAACGCGGTCACCACCGGCAAGCTATCGATCGTGAAGAAATATGTCGAATCCGACAAGGTCAAGGTCGACGATACTTTCTTTGCCTGGAGCCCATTGTTGTCCGCAGCCAGCAAGAACCAGCTGGCCGTCGTCAAGTATCTGGCCGAGCGTGGCGCCAACCTCAATTACCAGCATCCAGTCACCAAGATGACGCCGCTGGCCCATGCCACCTACGAAGGCAACAACAAGCTCGTGCAATACCTGCTCGAGAAGGGCGCTGACCCTAACATCAAGATGCGCGGTGGTGTTTCGCTGGTACGTGCAGCACGCGACGAAGGCCATCCTGAAACCGTCGAATTGCTGCTGAAGCACGGTGCCATGGACGATGGCTGTACGGACGCGAAGTGCCTGTAGGAAACATCTTTAAGAAGCGATAGCATGGTTAAATAGCACCGTCCCATTCCAAAGGCCTGATGATGCAAAAGCATGACATGACGTGGATGCTCTTGATAAGCCTGATGGCCTTTGGTTCGGCGAATGCCGAGGACGATGCGATCCATATCCGTACCCTGGCCGCCTCCTGTGCGGCCTGTCACGGGACCAATGGTAATAGTGTCGGGGGAACGCCAGTCTTGGCGGGCCTCGACCAAGGCCATTTCACCAGCCAGATGCTGGCATTCCGTTCCGGTGAACGTGCTTCCACCGTCATGCATCGGCACGCCAAAGGCCTCACCCCTGCCGAGATTGAACAACTGGCGCATTATTTCGCGGCCCAGCCTCGTACCGCTGCCATCACACCGACACCTGTGGAATAGGGGGCTGACATGGCTATCGACCGTCGCGATTTTCTCAAATTTTCCGCAGGCGCAACGCTGCTTGCCCACCCCGTTCTCTCGTTCGCCAAAGCCCGGACCCGTGGTCGGGTCGTCGTCATCGGCGGCGGCTATGCCGGCGCCACGGCAGCCAAGTATCTCAGGATGTGGAGCGAAGGTACCATCGAAGTCGTGGTCATCGAACCTAACCAGCATTTCATCTCCTGCCCGCTCAGTAACCTAGTATTGGGGGGTAGCAAGCATATCGGCGAACTGATGTTCGCTTATGACCAGTTGAAATCCCAGCATGGCATCCAGTGGGTCCGGGACGAAGTCACGGCGATCGACTCACAGACACGCACGGTCAAGATGACGCGCGGCCAACTTAGCTATGACCGGTTGATCGTCGCGCCCGGCGTCGATTTCATTTACGACCAGTTACCCACCTTGCAGGGCATCGATGCGCAGATCGCCGTACCGCATGCCTGGAAAGCCGGGCCACAGACGGTCAACCTGCAGAAGCAGTTGATGGCAATGGCCGACAACGGCGTCTTCGTCATCAGCGTCCCCAAAGCCCCTTACCGCTGCCCACCTGGGCCTTACGAGCGGATCAGCCAGGTGGCGTTCTACCTGAAGCAGCACAAACCCAAAGCCAAGATCATCGCGCTCGACGCAAATCCCGAGATCACCTCGAAGAAGGGCTTGTTCACCAAGGCCTGGGCCGATCTCTATCCTGGCATGATCGACTACAGACCGAACAGCAGCCTGGTGGATGTCGACATCGCGACCCGCACCGTGAAGACCGAGTTCGAGACGGTCAAAGCCGATGTGCTCAACGTGATCCCGCCCCAGCGTGCGGGAAAACCGGCACAGATGGCGGGCGTGGTGAATATCGACAAGCGCTGGTGCGAAGTCGATTTCCTTACCTATGAGTCGAAGGTGGCGCCGAACATCCACATCGTCGGCGACGCGGTCTCCGCGGCCTTGCCGAAATCCGCGCACATGGCGACCTCGCAGGCCCGCATCTGCGCCAGCGCCATCGTCTGCGCCATGAACGGGCAACCGATCGACCCCTCGCCGGTGTTCGCCAATACCTGTTACAGCTACGTCACCGACAAGATGGCGATGCACGTGGCGCACGTCTACCGCTACGACGCCGCCAAGCGGGTCATGGTCGCGGCCGAGGGCGGTGGGGTGTCCGACAAGCCGAGTGAACAGGAAGGCGACTATGCGCAATACTGGGCGAAGAACATCTGGTCGGATGTCCTGACCTGAAACGGAAAGCATCATGAACGTCCTCGACACGATCCATCGCTATTCGCTCGCACTTTGCCTGGCACTCTGCCTGGCAGGCGCCATCCCGCTGGCACTGGCTGAACCGGCGGAGATCATCCCGGCCCCTAAGGACCCTGCAGCGGGCCTCAAGCTGCCGGCCGGTTTCCAGGTGCAGGTCTTTGCCGATCTCAAGCAGCAAGGCGCTGAATATTTCAGCGGGCCGCGTTTCATGGCCTTCGACGCAAAGGGTCGTTTGCATCTATCTCTCGGCATGCAGAACAAGGTGCTCATGCTGCCGGACCTGAACAAGGACGGCCGCGCCGATGACGTCGTGCTGGTCTCCGACAAGCTCAACGGCCCGCAGGGCCTGGCCTTCGTCGACGGCCAACTGCTGGTGGCGAACCAGGACGGCATCGTGCGCCTGGATAGCAAGAAGGGCGAGTGGCCTGCCGACAGGGTCACGCCGCTGGTCAGCGATTTGCCGAGTGGCGGGCACAGCCTCAAATCGCTCAAGCTTGGCGAGGACGGCTATCTCTACCTGAACGTCGGTTCGAGCTGCAACGTCTGTGTGGAGAACGATCCATTGCGTGCCACCATGCTGCGCTACACCAAAGAAGGTCAACCGGCCGGGGCACTGGTGACACTCGGTCGGCATGCGCAATCGCCGGTATGGGCGAGAGGGCTGCGCAATTCCCAGGGCTTCGACTGGCATGTGTCGGGCGCCATGTTCGCCACAAATAACGGGTCGGACATGCGATCCGGCAAGAAGGGTGGACGGGTGGATGACGACTTGCCGCCTGAACATCTCAATCGCATCGAAGGGGGACAACATTACGGCTGGCCGCATTGCTGGGGAGATCAGGTGGTCGATCCCAACTTCCCGGGCACGGACGGGTTCTGTGCCACGACCAAACCGCCTGTCGCCACGTTCCCGGCCCACTCCACCCCGATCGGTATCGCATTTCTGCACAAAAGCGCGTTTCCGCAGTCATACAGGAACAGTGCTATCGTCGCCTTGCACGGTTCATGGAATCGCCAGCAGCCTTCCGGCTACAAACTGGTCCAGGTGAAGTTCGAGGGCGACAAGCCCGTATCGGTCACCGATTTCATGACCGGCTGGCTCAACCAGGACGGTGCCTGGGGCCGTCCTGTGGATGTGGTCGTCGGCCCGGACGGCGCGCTCTATGTGTCGGATGACCGTGCCGGATTGATCTACCGGGTGACGCATAAACCGTGAGTCACTCTCAGTGTTTTTGAAAGGATATGAAAATGCGTCACTATAGATTGGCAAGAAGTCTGGTCGGGCTTGCTTTCGCGGGGCTACTCATGGGGCCTGCCAACGCCAAGGATGCGGATGCGCCGTCCATGCTGGTATTCATCCACCCGCAGGATTACTCCAGCGAAGTGAGCCTGCGGCACTATTACTACAATCATTGGGTCACTCAGGGGCCCAGCGTCGAAAGCGCGGCCAAGGAAGTGCTCGGCCAGGCGTTCGGTGAAGTCGGTGTCTGCGAAGGCAACAATCCTGGCAAGACCTTGGTCTGGCTGCGCCCGTCGATCTTCTACAACCCCTTGATGAAGCAATACCACAGCAAGATCCGGGCAAGTGTATATTCCGGCACCGGCAAGCCGCTGGCGACCTATGTTGGCGAGGGCATGGCCGATGGTTTCCTCGACATCCGCGCTGACCGTGAGCGCAAGATATCGACCGTCTATAAGCTGGCGATGACCACGGTCGCCGAGAAGATGAAAGCCGACCCTGCGTTGCAGAATCTGCTGAAAGCCGAAGTGCCTGCGGATAACGCGCCGGCACCGTGTTCCATGGTGACCCTGTTGCCCGCCCCTGCAGTATCCGTCATGTCGTTCTAGGAGAAGGTATGTTCCCAAGCAAGAAAACCCTCATCGCATCTTGTCTCGCTGGGCTATTCGCCACCATCGGCATCAGTGCGCAGGCCCATCAGGGCAAGACCGTTTCAGGCCTCAAGACCCCGGAATCGGTGGTCGAAGGCAAGGATGGCAAGGTCTACGTTTCCGAGATCGTCGAATTCGGCAAGGACGGCGACGGCCAGATCAGCACCATCGACAAGGATGGGAAGATCGCAGTATTTGCCAAAGGGATGGACGACCCCAAGGGGCTGGCGTTCATCGGCGACCATCTCTATGTGGCGGACAAGACGCGTGTATTGAAGGTCGCGCCGGACGGCAGCTGGTCCGTGTTCGTGCCGGCCGAGGCGTTCCAGCATCCGCCCAAGTTCCTCAACGATCTGGAGCCGGACCTGCAAGGCAATCTTTATGTCAGCGACAGTGGCAACCTGGAGGGCGTGGGTGGCGCCATCTACAAGATCGACCCGTCGGGCAAGGTGAGCTTGCTCATCGACGGCGAAAAGGATAAGCGCGTCCTCGCCCCCAATGGCTTGCTCATGGACGACACCGGCAAGATCATGATGCAGGTCGATTTCGCCTCTGGCATCCTCTATCGACTCGACCTCGGGTCAGGCGAGATGCAGGAACTGGCACAGGGCTTCGGCGGCGGTGATGGCCTCGTGCATCACCCCAAGGGCTTGATGTTCGTCAGCGACTGGAAGAACGGCAAGGTGTTCAGTGTCGATGCCGTGAAAGACGAAGTGAAACTGGTCAAGGATGGTTTCAAGGCGGCGGCGGATATCGCCATGAGCAAGGATGGCCGCTATGTCATCGTGCCTGACATGAAGGCCGGCGAAGTGGTCTGGTTACCCATCCACGTCAAATGAATCCGGGCGTGTGACAGCCAACAAAAAAGCCGCGAATCGCGGCTTTTTTGTTAGTTAAGGGGATGATACGTTCGGGCAGGTAAGCCGTTGTCAGATGACAGTGAACAGGTTGGCGATGCCGTCCAGCCCCATGTGATTGAGGGCATAGGTGGCCTGTTGCTGCACGATAGGTTTGGCATGATAAGCCACGCCCACGGCAGCGACTGACATCATCTTGAGGTCGTTGGCCCCATCGCCGATGGCGATGACCTGCGAGGCTTGCAAGCCTAACTTGTCGCGCAGTGCGATGAGGTGGTCGGCCTTGGCCTGACCATCGACGATGTCGCCCAGGACCTTGCCGGTGAGCTTGTGGTCGACGATCTCCAGCGTGTTCGCGCGGATCTGGTCCAGTCCGGTCATGGCCCTGACCTTTTCAGCAAAGAAATCGAAGCCACCCGAGACCAGCAAGGTGGTGATGCCATGTTCCTTGCAGGTTTGTATCCATTTGAGGGCGCCCGGATTGAGCTGCAGCCGCTCGTCGATGACGCGTTGCAGGGCGGACTCTTCCAGGCCCTTGAGCAGCGAGACGCGCTGGCGCAGGCTTTCGGCGAACTCGATCTCGCCGCGCATGGCGCTCTCGGTGACCATGGAGATCTCTTTCTTGAGGCCGCACATATCGGCGATCTCGTCGATGCATTCGATGCTGATCAGGGTCGAATCCATGTCCATGACGGCGAGGCCAAAATGCTGCAAGGTCTGTCCATCGGGCACCAAGGCACAATCCAGTCCGTTTTCCACACAATAGGTGCGCAAGCGCAGCATCAGCGCTGTCTCTGGCTCGCTGTCGAACTTGAGGTAATAGGCATTGGCATTGATGCGAGTGAAGGCATGGCCGTGCGCCATGCCGGTCAATTGTTGCAGGTGCTGCGGTTGCAGGGCCGGATGTTGTACGACGAAACGCATAGGATGGTGGGTCATCTTGAATTCGGTGCCCGGATTATACACCGTGCCGGACGGTTGCCATGCAGCCCCGCCGTGGCTTCATGGCAGGCTATTTGGCTGGCTAATTAGCGGGAATTCGGCGAAAATAAACACATTCGCAAAACAACCGATCATTTCCATGAATCTACACGAATTCCAGGCCAAACACCTGTTGCAACACTACGGTCTGGCCATCCCCAAGGGTGAAGTCGTCGATACCGCAGATGCGGCCAGCCTCGCTGCCAAGCAGATCGGTGGCGATGCCTGGGTCGTCAAGGCCCAGATCCACGCAGGTGGTCGCGGCAAGGCGGGCGGCGTCAAGCTCGTGAAGTCGCATGCCGAATTGCGTACGGCCGTCGAAAGCCTCATCGGGAAGCCCTTGGTCACCTATCAGAATGCGCCGGACGGGCAACTGGTCACGCGCGTGCTGGTCGAGCAGACCTTGCCCATCGCGCGCGAGTTGTATCTCTCCCTGCTGGTGGACCGCAGCCTGGAGCGTGTGGTCATGGTGGCATCCGCCTCGGGCGGCATGGATATCGAAGAGATCGCCGAGCACAGCCCGGAGAAGATCCTGCAGGAGGTCTGCGACCCCTTGAATGGACTGGTGGATTTCCAGGCGCGTAACCTGGCGTTCGGTCTCGGCCTGGTCGGCGATCAGATCGCCGCCTTCACCAGACTGGCCAAAGGCCTCTATCGCCTGTTCAAGGAGAACGACCTGTCGCTGCTGGAAGTGAACCCCTTGGTGGTGACGACCGAGGGCGCCCTGGTCGCGCTGGATTGCAAGATCAGTGTCGACGACAACGCGCTCTATCGCCAGAAGGCGCTAGCCGAACAACGCGACTGGAGCCAGGACGACGCCAAGGAAGCGCAGGCGCATTCCAGCGGTCTCAACTACATCGCGCTCAACGGCAACATCGGCTGCATGGTCAACGGCGCCGGGCTCGCCATGGCGACCATGGACCTGATCAAGCTGCATGGTGGGGCGCCTGCCAACTTCCTCGACGTCGGCGGCGGCGCCACGGCGGAGACCGTGGCCAAGGCATTCAAGATCATCCTGGCCGACGATAACGTCAAGGCCATCCTGGTCAATATATTCGGCGGCATCATGCGCTGCGACATCATCGCCGAGGGCATCATCACCGCGGTGAAGGAGGTCGGCATCACCATCCCGGTTGTCGTCCGTCTTGAAGGCACGAACGTTGAACTGGGCAGAAAGATGCTGAGTGAGAGCGGGCTCTCGATCATCTCGGCGAATGGATTGACCGATGCGGCCGAGCAGGCTGTCGCGGCAGTGAAGGTGTGATATGGCGATTCTGGTAGACAAGAACACGAAGGTTTTATGCCAGGGCTTCACCGGCAAGCAGGGGACTTTCCATTCGGAACAGGCGCTGGCTTACGGCACCCAGGTGGTAGGCGGCGTGACGCCGGGCAAGGGTGGCCAGCAGCATCTTGGCCTGCCGGTATTCAATACCATGCGAGAAGCAGTGGATGAAACGGGCGCCACAGCGACCATGATCTACGTACCGCCTGCCTATGCGGCGGATTCCATCCTGGAAGCGGCGGATGCCGGTATCGCGCTCATCGTTTGCATCACCGAGGGTATCCCGGTGCTGGACATGCTGAACGTCAAGGCGGCGCTCAAGGCCAACGGCGTGCGCATGGTCGGCCCGAACTGTCCGGGCGTGATCACGCCGGGCGAGTGCAAGATCGGCATCATGCCCGGCAGCATCCATCTGCGCGGCAAGATCGGTATCGTCTCCCGTTCCGGCACGCTGACCTATGAAGCCGTGCACCAAACGACGGCTTTGGGCCTGGGCCAATCGACCTGCGTCGGTATCGGCGGCGATCCGATCCGCGGCATGAACTTCATCGATTGCCTGCAGATGTTCGAGGCGGATGCGGAGACCGAAGCCGTCATCATGGTAGGCGAGATCGGGGGCAGCGACGAAGAAGCGGCAGCCGATTACATCCGGCACCACATGAAGAAGCCTGTCGCCGGCTATATCGCTGGCCAGACGGCACCCAAAGGCAAACGCATGGGTCATGCCGGCGCCATCATCTCCGGCGGCAGCGGCAAGGCCGAAGACAAGATCCGTGCACTCGAGCAAGCCGGTGTCGTCGTCGCCAGTTCGCCCGCCGATCTCGGCAAGGCGGTACAGACCGCCATCAACGCCAAGAATGGCAGATAAATAACCCAGATAGCAGGAGTCCTATGTCACGTAAACTCGGCCTGATCCTACTGACCTTCATCTGGTGCTTCAGCCTGCCGTTGCAGGCGCAGGAGAGCATCCCCTATCTGCTGACCGCGTCAGCCAAAGGCGACGCGAAGACGGTGCAGGCCATGCTGGCTAGCGGGGTCAATCCCAACACCGCGGATAGCGAAGGTATCACTGCGCTGATGTATGCCGCGCGCAAGGACAGGGCCGAAGTGGCGAAGGTACTGCTGGCCAAGGGTGCAGACGTCAATGCCAAGGACAAGGGCGGCTGGACCGCGCTGATGTTCGCCGCCAAGAAGAACTATGTGCCGACCGTGCAAGTGCTGCTGGACCATGGTGCCGACCCCAAGGTGCGCGACGAGTCCGGTTGGAGTGCGCTCGGCATGGCCGCCACATCGGGTTATCACGAGACCGTCGACCTATTGATCAAGAGCGGTATCAACCCCAACAGCAAGAGCGACGACGGCAAGACCATCCTCATGTATGCGGCCAAGAACGGCGACCTGCAGACCATCGAGACTTTGCTCAAGAGCGGCGCCGATACTGCGGCTCGCGATCGCTTCGGCCTCACGGCCCTGATGTATGCGGCACGTGAAGGCAACACCGACGCCGTCAACCTGCTGCTCGAACGCGGCGCCAGCATCGGTGCTGTCGATAGCACCAAGTGGACGGCCCTCAACTGGGCGGTGAAGAAATCCAAGACCGATACCGCCAAACTGCTGATCGACAAGGGCGCGGACGTCAACCACAAGGACAAGGAAGGCACGCCCATGCTGCAGGTGGCGGTCGACAACGGCTCTCTCAGCATGGTGCAGCTATTGCTGGAAAGCGGTGCCGACGTGAAAGCCAAGGATCAGTACGGCCTGACGGCACTGGTCTATGCCCTCAAGGGCAAGAACCCGGAGATCGTGCAGATGATCAAAGACGCTGGCGGCAGTTATTGAGCCTGGCGATCGATCGACATGCCCAAGCCGTCTACCGACCCAGTGCGAGGCATGACGCCCTGAAATCACATCCCTGAGTATGGCACCAGTGAAAATCGGCATAGCCCAGATCAACAGTACGGTCGGCGACCTGAGCGGCAACGCCGCCAGGATCGTCGACTACGCGCAGCAGGCGAAAGCAGCCGGCTGCACGCTGATGTTGACCCCGGAACTGGCCTTGAGTGGGTATCCCCCAGAAGACCTGCTGTTACGCGACGACTTCAACCAGGCCTGTGCCGACGCCTTGCAGCGGCTGTCCGTAAGCCTGCCTGCCGGATTGACCGTCATCGTCGGCCACCCGCTCGCCGAGAACGGCGATTGCTACAACGCGGCATCCGTATTGCAGTCCGGCAGCCTATTGGGGACCTACCGCAAACAGGTGCTGCCCAACCACAGCGTATTCGATGAAGTGCGGTATTTCACGCCGGGCGATACGCCGCTGGTGTTCGACCATCAGGGGATCCGTTTCGGCGTCGTCATCTGTGCCGACGTCTGGGAAGCGGGCCCGGCCATGCAGACCCGTCAGGCAGGTGCGGAAGTGCTGCTCGCGCTCAATGCCTCGCCATTCCACATCGACAAGCAAGTCACGCGGCATGACGTGCTCAAGCAGCGTGTCAGCGAGACCGGTATGCCGGTCGTCTACACTAACCTGGTCGGTGGTCAGGACGAGCTGGTATTCGACGGCGGCTCTTTCGTGCTCGACGACGAAGGCGCCTTGACGCTGCAACTGCCGCCGTTCGAAGAGATGCTGGGCGTGATCGAATTCGAGGGTACCCAGCCGCTCGCAGCCGAGATCCGCCCGCAACTCAGCTTGGAAGCCTCCGTCTATGAAGCGTTATGCCTGGGCCTGCATGATTACGTGACGAAGAACGGCTTCCCAGGGGTCGTGCTGGGACTGTCAGGCGGCATCGATTCGGCGTTGACGCTGGCGATCGCGGTCGATGCGCTGGGGGCTGACAAGGTCAAGGCACTAATGATGCCATCCGAATTCACGGCGGACATCAGTATCGCCGATGCGCGCGAGATGGCGGGTGGCCTCGGCGTAGAATATTCCGAACTGGCGATCCGGCCCTTGTTCGAACAGTTCTGTGCGACGCTGGCGGGTGAGTTCGCCGGCCGGCCATTCGATACGGCGGAAGAGAACCTGCAGGCGCGGATCCGCGGTACGTTGCTCATGGGCATCTCCAACAAGTTCGGCAGCATCGTGCTGACCACCGGCAACAAGAGCGAGATGGCGGTGGGCTACTCCACCCTCTACGGGGATATGGCGGGCGGCTTCTCCTTGCTCAAGGATGTGCCCAAGACCCTGGTCTACAAGCTGTCGCATTACCGTAACAGCCTGTCGCCGGTGATCCCGCAGCGCATCATCCTGCGCGCGCCATCGGCCGAATTAAGGCACGACCAGACCGACCAGGACAGCCTGCCGCCTTACGAAGTGCTGGATGCCATCATGGAGGCGTATGTCGAGCATGATTGCAGCCCGCTCGATATCGTCGAGATGGGGTTCCGCCAGCAGGACGTGGCGCGCGTGGTGCGCCTGATCGATATCAACGAGTACAAGCGTCGCCAGGCGCCGGTCGGTGTGCGCATCACGCATCGAGGGTTTGGCAAGGATAGACGTTATCCGATAACATCGAAGTTTAGATTCAGTCATTAACCACCTTTTAGGTAGTTGGGGGAGAGCAAGGTATGAAGAAAATCGAAGCGATCATCAAACCGTTCAAGCTGGACGAGGTGCGCGAGGCCTTATCCGAGATCGGCGTCAACGGCTTGACGGTGACTGAAGTCAAAGGCTTCGGTCGCCAGAAGGGCCATACCGAGTTATATCGCGGTGCCGAGTACGTGGTCGATTTCCTGCCCAAGATCAAGGTCGAACTGGTGATCGGTGACAATCTGGTGGAATCCGCCATCGAAGCCATCATCAAGGCGGCCCACACCGGCAAGATCGGCGACGGCAAGATCTTCGTTTCTACCGTCGAACAGGTGATCCGCATCCGTACCGGCGAGACGGACGAAGCCGCGATCTAGTCCAGCCATGCCGGCAGTCTTCAAGAGCATCCTGCTGCTCAGCCTGGCGAACCTGTTCATGACGTTCGCCTGGTATGCACACTTGAAGAACCTCAGTGCCAAGCCGTGGTATATCGCCGCGTTCGTCAGCTGGGCGATCGCTTTCGTCGAATATATGTTCCAGGTGCCGGCGAACCGCATCGGGTTCACCGTGCTCTCGCTGGCCCAACTCAAGATATTGCAGGAAGTCATCACCTTGATCGTGTTCGTGCCGTTCGCGCTTTTCTACATGCAACAGCCGATCAAACTGGATTTCCTGTGGGCTGGCCTCTGCCTGATGGGGGCCGTCTATTTCATGTTCAGAACCGCACACTAGGCATATGATCCATATCCAGCAAATGATGCACGCCGGGCTCATCGTCTCCGACCTGAAGCGATCCCGTGATTTCTATGAGGGCCTGCTCGGCCTGACGCCCAATCCCAACCGTCCGGATTTCAGTTTCGAAGGCGTCTGGTACGACATCGGTGCCAACCAGCTGCACCTCATGGTCGTGCCCAACCCCTATGAACACGTCACCAGGCCTGAACATGGCGGCCGTGACAATCATGTGGCGTTCTCAGTGGAAGATGTGGCGCCTATCCGCGAAGCGCTGGACAAGGCCGGCGTGCCCTATAGCATGAGCAAGTCGGGTCGGGCAGCGGTGTTCTGTCGAGACCCAGACGGGAATGCATTGGAGTTCTCTGCGGTTCGATAAGGGCAGCGCCTCAGTGCCTGTGCGGATGAATTGCGGCGTTGCGGGGATGCTCGAACCCTCGCCGTACTAGTTGTACTGTCTTCAGGTTCTGCGCTCCCCGTGTCTTGCACTTCACTCAGCTCGCCAACTGATTCACTACCCTTATGGGAAGTGGTGAGTCTTATCAGATTAAATCAATAACCTAATGCTCTGGCTGACTGGTAGAAGACGAAGCTGACCACCCAGGCCAGCAGTAGCGACCAGCCGATCGACAGGAACATGAAGCCGGTGCTTTTCGATTCCGTTCTCAGCGTGGCGATGGTCGAGAGGCAGGGGGTATAGATCAGCGTGAAGAGCATGAAGCTCATGCCCTGCACCCAATCCAGTTGTTGCCCCATCAATTGCATCAGGGCGTCGCCCTGCAAGCCGTAGATCACCGCGAGCGCACCCACCACGATCTCCTTGGCGACGAAGCCGAAGATGAGGGCGATGGCGAGTTGTGCGTCGATGCCGATCGGGTCCAGTACTGGCGCGAAGAAACTGCCGATCTGGCCGGCCAAGGTGCCGCTGCTCGCTGGCGCGACATCCGCTGGGAAATTGGTCAAGGCCCAGACCAGTACGACGCCGATGACGATGAACTTGGACGCACGGTTGAGGAAGTGCCGCACTTCCTGCCAGCCGCGCAGCCAGACCTGTCTGGGCGTCGGGAAGCGGTAAGGCGGCAATTCCAGGATGAACGGCTCGTGGCTCACGTACTTGCCTTTGTAGATCAGCGCGGTGAGGAAGATCGCGGCGAAACTCGCAAGGTAGAGGAAGAACAGGACGAATGGCGCCTGGGTCGGGCTGAACAGGATGGCCGTCAGGAACACGAACACCTGCAAGCGCGCAGAACAGAGGGAGAGCGGGATCACCAGCATGGTCAGCAGGCGCAGGTTGCGCGAGCGCATGACGCGCGTACCCATCAGCGCCGGGACGTTACAGCCGAAACCCATGAGCATCATGACGAAGCCGCGACCATCGAGCCCCATCTTCGCCATCAGCGCGTCGAGCAGGAATGCCGCACGCGACAGGTAGCCGCTGTCTTCCACCATGGTCATGATGAGGAAGAAGAGGATGATGATGGGGATGAACGCCGCCACCGTGCCGACACCGTTGTAGATGCCGTCGAGCATCAATCCCTTGAACCAGGCTGGCGTGCTCGCGAACAGCGGCTCCAGTACGTCGGCACGCAAGGTGTCGAGCATCCACGCGACGCCGTCCTGCAAGGGGGCGCCGGCGGTGAAGATGAACTGGAACAGCAGGAACATCGAAGCGAAGAAGATGGGGATGCCGAACCACGGGTGCAGCAGCACATGGTCGATGCGGGCCGTCACCTTGTCGTCCAGCTGCGCCGGGATCTGCACCGTGTCCTTGACCAGGGCTTCCATCTCTTCCACCAGCTTGTGGTCTTCGTGCAGCAGGCTGCTGATCTGGTCCAGCGATACGGGTGCCGTCTGCTGGTCGAGATGCTTGGCTGCCAGCTTCAGCGCCTCGGTCACGCCTTCGCCGTGCTTGGCGCTGATCTGCATGACCGGCATGTTGAGCTGGCGCGAGAGGACGGGGGTGTCGATGGTGATGCCGCTACGGCGGGATTCATCCACCATGTTGAGCATGAGGACGGCAGGCAGGCCGAGCTGGCGGATCTGCAAGGCGAGCGAAAGCTGGCGGTCGATCTGCGAACCGTTGAGCGTGATCATCACCAGGTCGACGGCGTTGGTGGTGAGGAAGTCGCGCACCACCTGCTCGTCGTCCGAATAGCCATGCAGGTCGTAAAGGCCCGGCAGGTCGATGAGTTCGACGATGTGGCCGCCCAGCAGGATCTTGGCGCTCATCAGGTCGACCGTGATGCCCGGCCAGTTGCCGACACGTGCCGACGCGCCGCTGATGCGGTTGAACAGGGTCGATTTGCCCGTATTGGGCATGCCGATCAGGGCGATACGTTTCATTGCTGGGCCTGGTTGGGGGTGTTGAGCTGGATCAGTTGCGCTTCACGCGAACGCAGGATGACGTCCGTGGTGCCTATCCTCACATGTACAGGTCCATTGAAACTCGCGCGGCGGATAAGTTCGACTTTCTTGCCGATGCGGAACCCGAGGGCGGCCAGGCGCTTGGTCAGGAATTCGTCAGCACGGATGGTGCCGATGATGCCGTGTTGGCCTGGTGTCAGGCTATTGAGACTGGTCACGTGGGGTCCGCATGGGGTAAATAAGAACAATTCTTATTATCCCATAGTTTATCGACTGCGACCATCCGGCACGCCGCCCAGCCAAGCGCAAGCAAAGCAAGCGCAAGCAAAGCAAGCGCAAGTCGCTCGGCTGCGTTGTCAGCGGGTCGTGCCTGTCAGCCAGTGTTCCAGGCGCCGGCGCATGTCCGGGCTGAGCGACTTCTTGATGCTGAGTTTGCAAAGATCGGGATCGGCCGCCTGCAGGCGCACATCGAAGGCCATCAATTCGTCGCGCCGGAAGGCGTGCACCTTGATCCTGGCGCCTATCGCACGCTGGCTGGTGAGTTTGTCCAGGTTGGCCGCTGTGGTCTTGATGCCATCGACAGCGATGATGATGTCGCCGCCGGCGAGACCTGCCTGTTCGGCAGCACTGCCGCTATAGACGGTGGCGATCCTGGCCTCATTGCCATTGGCGAGCCTGACACCGAGATCGGTGACGCGTTTTTTGTCGACGCTGGCGTCATGTTCGATGCCGAACTTGCCCAGCAGGGTCGCCAGTGGCAGCTCGCGGGTCGTATGCAAGGCCTGTTTCAGGAAGCGGGAGACATCGACGCCAGTCACGTCTTTTACCAGTGCGCGCATGGCACCTTCATCCAGGCCTTGCCCGGTCTTGCCGAAGTCGCGCCATAGGGCGTGCATCACCTCATCCAGCGAATGGCCGGCTTGCCGCAAGGTCAGGTCGAGCGCCAGCGCGGTCAGCGATCCCTTGAGGTAATAGCTGACCTGGGCGTTGGCCGTGTTCTCGTCCGGCTTGTAGAGTTTGATCCAGGCGTCGAAACTGGCCTCTTCCAGCGGCTGTACCAGCCTGCCGGGCGTGCGCATCAGTCGCGTGATGGATTGCGACAGGTCACGCAGGTAATCCTCTCGTGAGATCAGGCCGCTGCGCAGCACCGAGAGACTATCGTAGTAGGCGGTGAAGCCCTCGAAGATCCAGAGTTGCCGTGTATATGCCTCGCGGTCGAGACCGGCCTCGATGAATGCCAGCGGGCGGATGCGTTTCACATGCCAGGCATGGAAATACTCATGGCTGCAGAGGCCGAGCAGGTCCTGGTAGCCTTCCTGGTTCAAGGGTTCGCCCTCGACCGGCAACCAGCTGCGCGGGCAGACCAGGCTGGTCGAGTTGCGGTGCTCCAGCCCGCCATACTGGTCGTCGCCAGCGGCGAACAAGAGGAAGTCGTAGCGGGTGAAGGGGGCTTCGCCGAAGAATCCGATGTGGTAGGCGCAGAGTTGCTTGAGATCCTTGGCGAGGCGCTTGAGGTCTGCGCGATGCTTGCCCGAGACGATCAGCCTGTGCGGGATGCCCGCGGCCTTGAACTTGACGATGGCGAGGTCGCCGATCTCGAACGGATGGTCGATCAGGGCGTCATAGTCTTCTGCGAGATAGCGGCCGAACCCGTGTTTGTCGATCTTGCCGGCAGGCATGGCGGTACCGACCTGCCAGTGGCGATAGGCTTTAGCCGGCTTGTCGATCACCAGCGCGCAGGGCAGGTGGTGCTGGCCATGCACTTTCAGGCACAGGCTGGTACCGTTGAAATAGGCGCGTGTGGTATCGAAGTAGGCCGAGCGCACCGAGAGGTCGTAGGCATACACCCGGTAGCTGAGCTTGAGTTCGCCCTTGCAGGGGCCGCAACGCCAGGTCTGCTTGTCGGTCTTCTCCACCTGGATGGCTTTGCCCTGGCAACTTGCCGATAGGCTGACGACATGGCGGGCGAAGTCGCGGATCATGTAGCTGCCGGGGATCCAGGCGGGCAGGGAGACGACCTGGCCTTCCGGCGCGGGGGCCGGGATGGTACATTCGATCTCGAACAGGTGTGCTTGCGGCGAGGCGAGGGTGACGCGGTATTCGATGGTGGGCATGGTATCCGGCAATATGATCAGCAGAGGTGGAATCGAAGATGCAGTTCAAGTTTAGCGATGGCAAGGAATTGCGCAAGCACTGGATGCTGGCGGAGGACATGCATTTCCTCAACCACGGTTCGTTCGGTGCCACGCCGCGTGTCGTCTTGCAGGCGCAACAACGTTTCCGTGACCGCCTGGAGCTGCAGCCAGTCGATTTTCTGGTGCGGCAAGCCCCTGCCGAGTTGCGAGCGGCAGCCGGCGAGCTGGCGGAATTCCTTGGGGCCAGAGGCGAAGACTTGGCGTTCGTCGAGAATGCCACCGCCGGGGTTAATGCGGTTCTGCGCTCCTATCCCTGGCAAGCAGGCGATGAGTTGCTACTCTCGGCGCATGCCTATCCGGCCGTCAAGCAACTCGCCAGGTTCGTTGCTCACCAATGCCACATCGTCATCCGCGAATTCGATTTTGCCTTTCCCTTGCAAGAAGGCGAGATCCTGGAACGCTTCACTGCCGCCGTGACGCCTGCGACACGCATGGCCATTATCGACCATGTGTCGTCGCCCCTGGCCATCCTCTACCCCTTGCAGGAGATGCTTGCGGTATGCCGCGCAAAAGGGATCCGTACGCTGGTCGATGGCGCCCATGTGCCGGGCATGTTGCCCCTGGAGATCCCGGCGCTTGGCGTCGACTGGTATGTCGGCAATTGTCATAAGTGGCTGTTCGCCCCGAAAGGCTGCGCCTTCCTCTGGGCGGCACCGAATGCACGCGATTTCCTGCAGCCGCCGGTCGTGTCATTGCGCATGGAGGAGGGCTTCCCGGCCACCTTCGATTGGGTCGGTACGCGCGACCCCAGCGCCTGGCTGTCGATCTCGGCCGCCATCGCGTTCTATCGCGAGATGGGTGGGCCGGATATCCCGGCCTATCTGCATCAGACCCTACTCGAAGCCTGCCAGTTATTGCAGGACGCCTGGCAGGTCGAGTCGCCAGCCGCACCTCAGCAACTGGGTACCATGGCCACATTGCCCTTGCCGCTATCGGGAGAAGCCACGCTGGAACGGGCGAACCAGATTCGCGACCAGCTCTGGCGCGAGCATCGCATCGAAGTACCGCTGTTCGCCTTGAAAGACAGGTTGTGGATACGGATCTCGGCCCAGCTATACAACGTCATGGACGATTATCGCGCCTTGGCGGTAGCGGTCCAGCATCTGCCCGGCTATCAGGCCTGACCCATTCGCCGCAAGACACCCGGCACGCCTATCAGACGACGCCTACCCGCCTATCAGCCCATGGCCGATGATGCGTCATCGCAACTCTCGCTAAAGTGAGCTCAATGGCAGCTTCATCAGCTGCCATTACCTTAAGCATTCCACCATAGGAGGAAACAATGCGAAAACTCATCATTGCACTATCGACCGGCATGTTGCTGAGCCTGAGTCCCGTGTCTTTTGCGGCGGACGCCCAGCAGATGGACGAATCGACCAATCCGAACACCAACCGCGACATCAAGACCCAGAACATGCAGCAGAAACCCAATGCCGCCCATCCGGAGCGGGATAGCAAACGGTATAACTCACCGGCTGAACGTCGATCGAATGTCGACCCGGCTGCCGACGAATCGACCAGCGAAAGCACCAATCGCGTGCCGCCCGGTACCAATACCGAGAAACTTCGCCAGAAGCCTAATCCATAACACATGGCCAAGCGCCTCTTGTTAGCAGCGGCAACCATGGGTTGCCGTTTTTGCGGTCTGCTTATTGATGTGTTTGTCAGCCAATGACGGCTAGACAGGCAAATCACGCCACGCCTCAAGGTGCGCATGCACTTCCACATGGGGAAATGGCCTTGTGTGCCAAGTTCGGCGGCCTGCGGTACGTCCGCGATGATCGACCGGGCTTGCGCAGGTTGCGGCGCGGCAAACATTTTCGCTATGTAGATGCCGATGACAGGCCGGTGACCGATAAGGCGCAACTCGCGCGCATCAAATCCTTAGCGATCCCGCCCGCCTGGACGGAAGTCTGGATCTGCGCCCGCCCGGATGGGCATCTGCAGGCGACGGGACGGGATGCCAAGGGCCGCAAGCAATATCGCTATCATCCGCAATGGCGCGTGGTGAGGGATACGGTCAAGTACGCCCACATGATCGATTTCGGCTTGCACCTGCCGCTCATCCGCGAACAGGTGAACGCGGACATGGGACGCACCCCGCTCAGCAAGCGCAAGGTCGTGGCCACCGTCATCGACCTGCTGGAGAAGACCATGATTCGCATCGGCAACGAGGCCTACGCCAGGGAGAACAAATCCTATGGCCTGACGACCCTGCATACCCGTCATGTGGCCATCGAGGGTAGTGCGGTCGAATTCCACTTTCGTGGCAAGAGCCGCGTCGAGCATCATGTGCGCGTGAAGGACAAGCGGCTCGCCCGCATCATCCGACAGATCCGCGACTTGCCGGGCCAGGAACTGTTCCAGTACCTGGACGAGGATGGCGAGCCACATGCCATCGATTCCGCGGATGTGAACGATTACCTGAAAGAGATCACCGGCAAGGATTACACCGCTAAGGATTTCCGCACCTGGGCGGGCACCCTGCACACCACACTGGCCTTGAGTGCGCTCAAGTTCGAGACGCAGAACGAGGCCAAAAAGAACGTCTTGGCCGCCATCGAGCAGGCGGCGAAAAAGCTGGGGAACACACCGACCATCTGCAAGAAGTGTTATGTCCATCCTGCCGTCATCGACAGTTACCTGGCCGGCGAGCTGGATATTGCCTCACCGGGTGAGCCAACCGCGCCGGCGCAGGATGCCATCGCGCATGTGGAGTCGCATATCCTCAAGCTATTGCAGCAAGGTTTGCGCAGTTGAACGCTAGCGACTGAAAATGAAAAAGCCCGCGATTGCGGGCTTTCTTATGCCGCTGAAGCGAGGCTGATTGCTTCAATCAGCCTTGTGCTTCCAGCAGATTTATTTATTTGGATTTATTTCTTCGGTGCCGAGTTGTCGACGATCTTGGCTTTGGCGCGCAGATCGGTCAGCAGTTTTTCCAGCTGGCGTTGTTGCAGTTGCTTCTGCAGGCCTTCCTTGACCTTGTCGTAGGCAGGGGCTTGCGTCGTGCGGGTATCTTCCAGCTTGATCACGTGCCAGCCGAACTGGGTCTGGACCGGCTCGCTGGAGATGCCACCCTTTTGCAGTTTGGCGACCGCGTCGCTGAATGGCTTGACCATGCCGCCTAGTGAGAACCAGCCAAGATCACCGCCTTTTTCCTTGGAACCTGGGTCCTTGGATTTCTCCTTGGCCAGCTTGGCGAAATCGCCGCCCTTGCCGAGTTGCGCGATCAGCTCCTTGGCTTCGGCTTCGGTCGAGACCAGGATATGGCGTGCGCTGTATTCCTTGTCACCCAGTTCCTTCTTGTACTGTTCGTAGGCGGCCTTGGTGTCGGCTTCGCTGATCGGGTTCTTCTTCACATAATCCTGCAGGAAGGCGTTGACCAGCAGTTCGCGGCGGGCCAGTTCTTCCTTGGCGACGAAATCGGGCTGCTTGTCGAGACCGACGCGTTGCGCTTCCTGGTAGACCAGTTCGCTGCTGACCAGCTTGTTGACGATGATGTCACGCACGTTGTCGTCCACCTTCTGGCCGCGGGCAGTGGCGTCCTTGACGATGTAGTCGTAGATGGATTGCTTGATCGGTTTGCCATTGACGGTGGCGACGGCAGTCTCGGCGAATACAGGTTGGGATACGCCGAATGTGAGCATCATCAACAATGCGCCAGTAGTAACTTTCATGGATCGTCCTTAAGGGGTGGATTTAGGGAGCAGGCTCGTCGGTGGCGATGGCCTGGATACTCAAAGCATGGATACGGTGAGGTATGAGACCACTGAGCGCCTGATAGATAGAGCGATGCCTCATTATCTGTGATTTCCCGCAAAATTGCGAACTGACGATGACCACATGGAAATGGCCGCCACCCGTGTTGCCGGCATGTCCGGCATGCAGGGCGCTATCGTCACGCAGTTCCAGGCGTACCGGTGCGAGCGCGGCGAGTCGCTCGCGGATCTCATCATGCAGCGTCATCGCTTCGCTCAAGTCTCAGTCCAGTTCGATGTCCGGGATCACCGGCATCGCCGGCAGTGTCTTGCGGAACGGCTTGACCGTGACCTTGGCGTAGACACCTGCGGCGACGAAGGGGTCGGCCTCAGCCCAGGCTTTCGCGGCTTCCAGGCTGGTGAAGGCGGCGATGATCAGGCTGCCGCTATAGCCGGCTGGTCCCGGATCTTCGCTATCCACGGCCGGGAACGGACCGGCCAGCAGCAGCCGCGCCTCATCCTGTAACGCCTGCAGCCGGGCAAGGTGCTGCGGGCGTGTCGCCATGCGCTTGTCGAGGCTGTCCGGATAGTCTTCTGCGACGATGGCGTACCACATCATTCAGCATCCTTTTCCGTGATGTATTTGTTGAGCACCAGGGTCTGGCCGATGATGAAGGCGAACATCAGCCCCATGGTGCCGAAAAGCTTGAAATCCACCCAGGTGTCGGTGGAGTAGTTGAAGGCGACATAGAGGTTGAGCACGCCGAGCGAGGCGAAGAACGTAGCCCAGGCCAGGTTGAGACGTGTCCAGATCGGGTCCGGCATGCTGATCTGTTTCTCCATCAGGCTGCGGATCAGGTTCTTCCTGAACAGCAGATGACTGGCGATCAGGCCCAGTGCGAAGAACCAGTAAAGAATGGTCGGTTTCCACTTGATGAAATTCTCATCGTGCAGCAGCAGGGTGGCCCCACCGAAGACGGTGATGATGACGCCGCTGGCGATCAGCGCGTTATCGAC
Source organism: uncultured Methylotenera sp. (assembly GCA_902168195.1). Lineage (GTDB taxonomy): Bacteria > Pseudomonadota > Gammaproteobacteria > Burkholderiales > Methylophilaceae > CABHOJ01. The sequence continues at coordinate 446 of CABHOJ010000126.1, read as the reverse complement.
CTTGCCGTGGTGATACTTGACCCAGGCGATCTGCAGCAAGGTGGCGATGATGGCGGTGGCGGTCGCCGCGTAGATGCCGAAGAATTTATAGACCACAAAAAACAGGATGACCGGGAAAAGGTCGAAGAGAAACTTCATCAGAGCGTGTTCCAAAGAGATGGCTGCCTGTTGGCAGGCACGCCAAAGTGTCAGTCGATGGCGTATTTTGCTATGATTCTCCATGCGTAACAAGACGCGATGCGTCTTTCACCGATCCATGCCTGCCCTCATCGACCTCCACAGTCACTCCATCATCTCGGACGGTCTCCTGACGCCTAGCGAACTTGTCGCGCATGCGGCGGCGCAGGGCGTGCGCGTACTCGCGCTCACCGACCATGACGATGTCGCGGGCCTGCAAGAGGCGGAAGTCGCTGCGGACCGGCATGGCATCCAGCTCATCCACGGGG
>CABHOJ010000125.1 GCA_902168195.1 uncultured Methylotenera sp. | reverse complement strand
TCGACGATTTCAAGCAGGCGGCCAACGTGCATCTCGATGCGGTCGAGCATGGGCAAGGCATTGTCTTCCTGCATCGCGTCGAGGAAGGCCCGGCCAGCCAGAGTTATGGCTTGCAGGTGGCCCAGCTTGCCGGCATACCCAAGTCTGTGGTGGCCTCGGCCAAACGCAAACTTGCCCAGCTGGAGCAGCAGAATCTCACCGCGGGGCCGCAAACCGACATGTTCGTGCAGCCTGCCGTCGAGCCATCACCAGTCGAGCATCCTGTCCTGGACACGCTCGAAACGATGGATCCAGACGACCTGACGCCGAAACAAGCGCTGGAAGCGCTGTATAAGCTAAAAGGGCTGCTGTAGGGTCTTGGGATGCGCGTAGCGGCCAGTGTCCGGCCGCCACGGGGGGAATTACTTGATGGCCTTGATCACCTTGTCGGTGATGTCGGCTTTCTTGCCGGCATAGGCAGCGTTGCCATAGAGGACGAGGTCGTAGCCTTCAGCCACGGCGACTGCATTCACGGCCTTGTTGACGCGATCCTGCAATTTGGCCTTCTCTTCGTTCTTGCGCATTTCGAAATCTTCCGCCAGCTCACGTTCCTTACGCTGCAAGTCCAGTCGCTGATTGGATATCTCCTGGTTCTTGGCGCGGCGGTCGGCTTCCGACATGGTCAGGGAATCCTTGTCCAGTGCGGCGGCTTTATCCTCCACCAGTTTCTTCTGGCGATTCAGCTCAGCCGAACGGGTGCTGAATTCCTTTTGCAGCTTCTTCCCAACCTCGAGCGACGCGGGGGATTGCATGATGTTCTGGATCTGCACGTAACCGATCTTGGTCTCTGCCATTGCCAGCGGCGCGGCAGACAACAAGGCTAGTAACAGGGAACAGCGTAACAGCTTGATCAACGGACTTCTCCTCTCAATGTTGCAGGCTAATTATGGCCTGCAATCATGTGGACGCCAAATTCCTTATGATTATTTGAATTACGCGGAATCGGCGGTTAACGAAAACTTATTGCAATCAGTCACATAAAACAAAAGCACCTGCCAGCGGTGCTTTTGTTTGACCGATCAGCGATCAATGGTGATGACCACCATGACCATGTACATGACCATGTTCGACTTCTTCCTTGCCTGCGGAACGCACGCCGGTGACCGTGGCCTTGAACAACACGCGCTCGCCAGCCCAGGGATGGTTGCCGTCTACGACGACTTTGCCGTCATCGATGTTGGTAATGGTATAGAGGATCACATCGCCGGTATCGTCTTCCCCTTCGAATTGCATGCCGACCTTGAGGTCCTTGGTCGGGAAGGCGGCGATCGGTTCGATCTGCACCAGCTCTTCATCGTAATCACCGAAGGCGTCGGCAGGTTCGAGCGTGATCTCGACGGTATCGCCGACGGATTTGCCATGCAACTCCTCTTCGACACGCGGAAAGATGTTGTCGTAGCCGCCATGCAGATAGCTCACGGGTTCGGCGCTTGATTCGAGCACGGTGCCTTCGCTGTCGCGGAGTTCATAAGTCATGGATACAACGGTGTTCATGGCGATTTGCATGATGGGGTTACCTATTTCAAAAAGTTGATTTTAAAGCGTCTTGACGATATCGAGGATCTCATGGGCATGCCCTTTGGCGACAACGCCATACTGGGCATGGCGGATGTGGCCCTCGGAGTCGATGACGAAAGTCGATCGCACGATACCCATCTTGCGTACGCCATCCTTTTCCTTCTCTTGCCAGACGCCGTACTTTTCGCAGACCTTGCCGTCGACATCGGCCAGCAGGTTGATGGCCAGGCCATGTTTGTCGCGAAATGCGGCATGGCTGAGGCAATCGTCCTTGCTGACGCCAAGGATCACCGTGTTCTGCTTGATGAATTCATCCTCAAGGTCGCTGAATTCGATGGCTTCGACGGTGCAGCCCGGGGTGTCGTCCTTGGGATAGAAATACAGGATCACGTTCTTACCACGCAGCTTTGAGAGTTTCAGCATCTCCATGTCAGCATCTGGCAAGGAGAAGTCGGGTGCGGTGGAACCGGGCTGTAGCATCAGGGATGACTGCGAAATGGACTTGATTCGATTCTAACCCATTTCTAAGACCAATTAGCAATGCGCTATGATGCAGCCATGAAAAAAACACCTAGTGAAACCGCGGTTGAAAACGACGAAAAACAGCTACTAGGCGGGCTGACACGAGAGGCCTTCCTGCAAGCGTACTGGCAGAAGAAACCCTTGCTGGTCCGTGGCGCCATTCCCGGATTCGAGGGGCTGCTGAGCCCAGAGGAATTGGCTGGCCTGGCGTGTGAGGACGAGGTGCAATCCCGTCTCGTCATTCACAATAAGGGCCAATGGATATTGGAACATGGGCCACTTGATGAAGTGCGCTTCGGCAAACTTCCGGAAAGGGACTGGACCTTGCTGGTGCAGGAGGTCAACCATCACCTTGAGGAAGCGGAGGCGTTGCTAGAGCGCTTCGATTTCATCCCGCACGCGCGACTCGACGACCTCATGGTGAGCTACGCTCCCGACGGCGGTGGTGTCGGACCGCATTTCGACTCCTACGACGTGTTCCTGCTGCAGGGGCAGGGCAAGCGCTTATGGCGGGTGAGCCAGCAAGAGGACCTGTCGCTGGTTGAGGGCGCACCGCTGCGCATCCTCAGCGATTTCCAGACTCAGCAGGAATATCTGCTGGAAGCAGGCGACATGCTCTACCTGCCGCCGCATGTCGCTCACTGGGGCATCGCGGTAGGCGATTGCATGACCTATTCCATCGGATTCCGCGCACCCAGCGCACAGGAGCTGACCACCCAGTTCCTCGGCTACCTGCAGGACAGGATCGAAGTGCCTGGCATGTACGGCGATCCCGATCTTGGTTTGCAGCCACATCCCGCTGAGATCGGCGGATCCATGATCGAGCGTGTCTCGGAGATGCTCGACGCTATCCGCTGGCAGCAAGCCGATGTGACGGAATTCCTAGGCCGATACCTCTCAGAACCCAAAGCGCACGTGGTGTTCGACCCACCACGCACCATGACGCTGTCGACGTTTCAAAAACGGCTGCAGACCTCGGCGATCAGGCTCGATAGCAAAAGCCGATTGCTGTTCCACGGGAATCGTTTCTTCATGAATGGCGAGTCGGTCGATGCGTCCGAACCTGAGCTGGCTACCTTGACTGAACTGGCCGATCGTCGAAGCTTGCCGCCGTGCGCGTTTGCCGATATGGTTTTAGTGGAGAGGTTGCACAAGTGGTACTTGGCAGGTTTTTTAAGATTCGAGCGGACCTGAACCATGGCGGAAACCCTATACGATGCATTGGCCCCGGACACCATCATCTTTGGTGAAGGGCTTTATAGCGCGGCGACTGACCTGCTGATCGGGATGGCAGAACGCGAGCTGCTGATCTTCGACCAGGACCTCACCAAGGGCGACTACGCGAGCGTCAGCCGCTTCGAGCGACTGCAGGCGTTCCTCGGCAAAGATCCGCAGAATCGACTCATCATGGTGCTGCACGAGACCGAGCAGCTTCCAAGACGCTGCCCGCGACTGTTCGACCTGTTGAAGACCTACGGCCACGCCATGACCATCTATGAAACCAACGATCAAGCCAAGGTCGCCAAGGACAGCTTCATCCTCGCTGACAAACAGCACTATTTGCGGCGCTTCCATGCCGATCAGCCGAGGTTCCGCTATGCCAGCGACGACATGGAGACGGTGAATATGCTCACCATGCGTTTCGACGAGCTGCTGGAAGCGACTTCCCACACGCTCAGCAGCGGAAAACTGGGGTTATGATGCGTCGTCGCTTATGGCTGTTGCTGTTTCTGTTGTGCCTGAGTCATGCGGTCGAGGCGGCGACGCAATTCAAGATGTTCACCTTGCAATACCGCTTCGCTCAGGATGTATTGCCAGTGATCGAATCCATGGTCGGCCCGGACGGCAAGGTCAGCGCGCTCGACAACCATCTGATGATCACGGCGACGCCAGACCAGCTGGCGGCGATCGAACAGGTGCTGGCCAAACTGGATGTGGCCAGGAAGACCATGCGCATCACCGTGAGTCATGATGACATGCTGGATTCCGAACGCTCTGCCATCGGTGCGCGCGGACAGGGACGTGTCGGGGATGTGACGGTAGGGGTCGGTGCTCCGCGCCCATCGAGGGAGAACGGCATCGACGTGGAGATCGACCAGGGTAGCCGTCGTTCCAGCACGACCGGATCACAGTTCGTCAGTGTCACGGAAGGGGAGCAAGCCTTCATCCGTGTCGGGCAGTCGGTTCCGTATACACAGCAATGGATATCACTGACGCAGCGGCATATCCATATCCAGCAAGGTACCCAATTCCAGGACATCGCTACAGGCTTTGCCGTGCGCCCCCGTGCGATCGGGCAGGAGGTCGAACTACAGATCATGCCGCGCATCGCCAGACTTGGTAGCGCTGGCATCGTTGATTTCCAGGATCTGCAGACGACAGTCCGTGTTTTGCCTGGAGAATGGTTCGATCTCGGCGGTACGATGCAAGCGCGGGATGAGGTGAGCCGAACGATCCTCAACCACCGATCGTCCAGCGGCGAACGTCGTCAAAAACTCATGATTCGGGTCGACTGATTTCTGGATAAAAATGGTTTTCCGACCAAAGTCGATGGCGGCACGTTCTTTTCTTATAAAACAAGCCGCAAACCCGCAAAAAACAGTGGTATTTTTTTTTCGAGCTGTGTAGAATTTTTGCACCCGGCTTGTTTAATTACAATCACTAGCCGTAACTGGTTTAATTCATCGTCTACACGTTAAGGGATACAAAATGACTCGTTCCGCTCTGCTTGCCGCTCTGCTCGCACTTGCACTGACCGCTTGTGGTCAAAAAGAAGAAGCTGCTCCTGCTGAAGCTCCTGCTGCAGAAGCACCAGCTGCACCAGCTGAAGCACCTGCTGCTGAAGCCGCTCCTGCTGAAGCTGCTCCTGCTGAAGCCGCTCCTGCTGAAGCTGCACCAGCTGAAGAAGCTAAGTAATCCACTAGCTTAAACAGCTAGCAACAAAAAGCCGACCTTGTGTCGGCTTTTTGTTTTTCCACGGTTTGCTCCAGAGCCTGTCGGCTTTAAAGATCATTGCGCCAGCGGTTTCATGGGTCAGTAGAAAGGGCCTAACTGATCTGCCGCCAGTCGAAGCCCGTTGCCTGATCGGCGATGCCGATCCAGTCGGCACTGCAGCCCATGGCGTCACTCAAGGCCTGGCGCGCCAATGACGGCAGGTTGTTCTTGGCGCTGAGATGGGCGGCGATGAGGTGTTGCAACTTGCTGTTATCAAGACGTGACAACAGGGTTGCGGCGCTCTGGTTATCGAGGTGCCCCAGGCGGCTACCTACACGCTGCTTCAGCGGGCGGGCATAGGGACCGTCAGCCAGCATCTGCAGATCGTGGTTGCACTCGAGCACCAACGCGTCACAGGCGCTCAACATCTGCTCGATGTGTGGAGTGGAGGTGCCGGTGTCGGTCAGTACGCCGAGTTTGTGCTGGCCATCTCGAAAGACGTACTGGACAGGTTCCCTTGCGTCATGGGGAACAGGGTAAGGGCAGACTTCAACGTCACCGATGGCGAAGCTTTGATGGCTGTCGATGAGCGTGATCTTGAGATCGCTATTGCTCGGCAGGTAACGCTGAGACATGCGCCAGGTACCATGCGTGAGCCATAAGGGGATGTCGTATTTGGCGGCGAACTTGAAGGCGCCACCGGCGTGGTCGTCATGTTCGTGCGTGATGAGGATGCCCGACAATTGCGCTGGCGCCAGTGCTAGCCGCGCAAGCCGTTGTACCGCATCGCGCAGGCCGAACCCGCAATCCATCAACAGCCTGGTGTGCTGTTTTTCCACGACCAGGCCATTGCCCGCACTACCGCTGCCCAGAGAGGCAAAGCGCATCTTCACTCCCTGCTGATGTCGGGCGGCTGGTTACCGACCTGATCCATACGTTGCCCGATGATGTCGCTATCCAACACAACCATCGAAGCGTTACGGTTTCGACGCATTCATTCCAACTGCGCTATTCATTCCAACTGCGCTATTCGTTCGACCGCACTATCTTTCATCACCCTTGTGCTTATCCAGCGGCTATTTCAACTGCTCATAGAGCAGGTTGATGATGCGGTTGGCGGTCGTCGACGTGTTCGGATTGCCTTCCTTGTCCGTCACCCGCACGGTCGTGGTGTTGTCATCGGACTCCACTTTGACGCGATACAGTTTTTCCAGCGGGATCTTGTCCTTATCCTTCACTTCCCAGAACTTGAGCTTGTCGACAACACCCTCGTCAGCCTTTTTCCGGGGTGCGGAGACCACTTCTTCTTCCGCTTTCTTCTTCTCTTCCTCATCGCCCCAGAACTTGAGTTTGTCCATCAGGCCTTTGTCTTTCTTCGCAGCAGGCGCATCGTCGATACCGACATCGGTGTAGCGCACGAAGAAGATGCCGTTGGAACGGTCACGGTCTTCTACGACGAAGCCGATACGATCGAGGGCGAGGCCGACACGACGCCAGGCGCGGTCGAACGGATCCTTGAGGCCGATGCTGAGACTGCCGTCATTGTTCTTGCTCAGGGTTGCACGGATCTCGTTATTGACGGCGGCCATCACCTTGCGGGAGCTTTGCTCTTCGACACCAAGACGCACCATGAGGCGGCGCAGCAATTCGGCGTCGATATCTTCGGCATCGGCGCGCATTTGCTCCTGCTTGGTCCGCTTTTCCAGCTTGTAACCTTGTTCGAAGGTACCGACGCTGGTCAGCACGCGCTCCTTACCATCGTCGACACTGTCGCTGATGGAACGGTGACTGAGGTAGATCTCGGTGGTGCCCTGTTCCGGGCCACGGTCGATCCGGGTGCGGAACTTCTGGCGGGTTTGCAAGGAGTTGAGCTTGTCGAGCCAGCCTTGGAATTTATCGAGGTAATTACCTTTCTCGTCCTTGGTCAGGCTGGAAGGGTCCACCCATTCCGTTTCCATGACCCCGGTCTGTGGATTCTCCACACGCACGGCGAAGCCCAACTCGGACCAGAATTCGCGGATGACCGGCCAGATCTTCTCGGGTGGTGCTTTCACCACCAGCCAGCGTTGCGAACCGGCACGTTCGAGCTTGACGTTATCGGGGCTGGGCAGGATCTTTTCCTGCTCGACAGCCTGCTCGCCCTGCGCTTGGCTATAGCTGGAGTAGGTGGTCGAGCCCCCGGGCACGGAGTAGGTGTCGCTAGCGGAGGCGGACGTCAGGTCGGGCGGCACTTCCAGTGGACGGGAGCGTCCGGCGGACTTGTAATCGGGGGTCGTGTCGATGAATGGAATGGAATCACATCCTGCGACGGCCAAGGCCAGCAGGATTGCAACAAGCGATTGATTCAAGGTTCGGTTCATACGTCTCTCAATGAGGATGGATGGTATTACAACGCCGCAGTATGCATGGCGTTGCGCAAGGTCTCATGATGCTGTTGCGCCAGCGGTGTCAGCGGCAGGCGGATGCCCGGGCCGATCAACTGCATCTGCTCGAGTACCCACTTCACCGGGATCGGGTTGGCCTCGACGAACAATTTCTGATGCAAGCCAAACAACCTGGCATTGATGCTTCTTGCGGTCTTCGCATCGCCGGCCATCGCGGCGACACACATCTCATGCATCAGCTTGGGCGCCACATTGGCGGTGACCGAGATGACGCCGCGACCACCCAGTAACATCAGCGACATGGCGGTCGCATCATCGCCGCTGTACACCGCGAAATCGGCAGGCGCTCGCAGCAGCAAGTCGGTGCCGCGTTCGATGTTACCTGTCGCGTCCTTGATGCCGACGATGTTAGGCAACTGAACGAGGCGCAGCACGGTCTCGTTGACAATGTCGCAACCGGTTCTGCCCGGCACGTTGTACAGGATCTGCGGGATGTCGACCGCTTCTGCGACGGCGCGGAAGTGCTGGTAGAGGCCTTCCTGTGACGGCTTGTTGTAGTAGGGTGCGACCAACAGGCAGGCATCCACCCCCAGCCGCTTGGCGGCGCTGGTGAGTTCGATGGCTTCGGTCGTGGAATTCGCGCCGGTACCGGCAATCACGGGAACACGCCCCGCGCTTTGCTCGACGGCGGTCTTGATCAGCAGGCAATGTTCGTCGAAGTTCACGGTCGGCGATTCGCCGGTGGTGCCGACGATCACGATGCCGTCGGTGCCTTGTTCGACATGAAAGTCGATCAATGCGCGTAACGCTTTCAGATCGAGGCTGCCATCCTGATGCATGGGGGTGACGATGGCGACAAGACTGCCTTGCAGCATGTTGATCCTGACAAAGAGTGTATAAAAATCGAATTATTTTAACTTAAAGTGCCAGGCACTGAATAAGCTTTTTATGTTCCACAGCGGCATCATAAGAACGGATTGTTATAAAAATATAACGATCCATTCTTTGTCTACAGGCTTCGCAGCCGTTATATTGCGTGGCTCGCTGGGCGAATCTCGCTTCTGATTATTGCCGGGCGGTGCGTCAAACCCTGTATAATTCGTGACTTCGAAGATCGCCGATAACCACATGCTGCAAAGCTACATCCTTATCCTGATAGGCACGGTTCTGGTCAACAACATCGTGTTGATCAAAGTGCTGGGGTTGTGCCCGTTCATGGGCGTCTCCAAGAAGCTGGAAGCGTCGATCGCCATGGGACTGGCCACTGCTTTCGTCCTCACGGTCGGTTCCGGTACCAGCTACCTGATCAGCGAATACCTCCTGGGCACCGACCTGTTCTATCTGCGCACGCTGTCTTTCATCGTCGTCATCGCTGGTGTCGTCCAGTTGACGGAGATGTGGATGGAAAAGAATTCGCCCGTCCTCTACCAGGTGCTGGGGATCTACCTGCCGCTGATCACGACCAACTGCGCCGTGCTGGGGGTGCCATTGCTCAACGTGCAGGCGGACCACAACCTGGTCGAATCCCTGTTGTTCGGCCTGGGCGGCGCTATCGGTTTCTCCGTGGTGCTGATCATCTTCGCTTCCATCCGTGAACGGCTCGAAGCGGCTGACGTGCCGGTCGTGTTCCGTGGCTCCGCGATCGCGTTCGTCACCGCGGGCCTCATGAGCCTGGCCTTCATGGGCTTTGCCGGATTGGTGCGCTGATGCTCACAGCCTTGCTCGTGATGGTGGCGCTTGCCCTGTTCCTCGGCTTGATGCTCGGGTATTCGGCGCTCAAGTTCAAGGTCGAAGGCGACCCGCTGGTCGACCGTATCGATGCGATCCTGCCGCAGACCCAGTGTGGTCAATGCGGCTTCCCCGGTTGCAAACCCTACGCCACCGCCATCGCCAAGGGCGAGGCGGATATCAACCAGTGCCCACCAGGCGGCGATGCCGGTGTGCATGCGCTGGCCGACCTGCTGGGCGTCGAGTACAAACCGCTCAATGCGGAACATGGGCTGCCCAAGCCAAAATCAGTGGCGGTGATCGACGAGAACACCTGCATCGGATGCACGCTATGTATCCAGGCTTGCCCGGTGGATGCCATCCTCGGCGCCGCCAAGCATATGCATACCATCATCGCTTCGGAATGCACGGGCTGCGAGTTGTGCCTGGCCCCATGCCCGGTGGATTGCATCTCCATGCAACCGATCGCGGAGACGCCGGATAACTGGAAATGGCGTTACCCCGTTTTCGCCATCAAGCCGGAAGCGCCACAGATCCAGAAGCCGCAGACAGCATGAGCGCCATCACCCAGTTAAGCCGGCTGTTCAAGTTCAACGGCGGCGTCCACCCGCCGGAGAACAAGTTGCAGTCTTGCGCTTTGCCCATCCGCCGACTGCCTCTGCCGGCCAAGCTGGTATTGCCTCTGCGTCAGCATGTGGGCAACCTGCCGAAGCTACGGGTCGCGGTCGGTGAGCGCGTGCTCAAGGGCCAGTTGCTGGCTGAAGCGGAAGGCACGATCTCGGCAGCGGTGCATGCGCCGACCTCCGGCATCATCGCCAGCATCGGCGAAGCCTTGATCCCCCATCCGTCCGGCTTGCCTGACATGTGCATCACGCTGGAACCGGATGGCGCCGATGAGTGGCTACCACATGCCCCGCTGGACTGGCGCCATGCCGATAAGCAGCAGCTGACGGAAAGCTTGCGCAGTTCGGGTATCGTCGGTCTGGGCGGCGCCGCTTTCCCTAGCCACATCAAGTTGCGCGCGGACGGCACTTCCGGCATCGATACGCTGGTGATCAATGGCGCCGAGTGCGAGCCTTACATCACTTGCGACGATATGCTCATGCGCGAACGCGCGGAAGAGGTAGTGCGTGGTATCGAGATCGCCTACTACCTGCTGGGTGCGAAACAGTGCCTGATCGGCATCGAGGACAACAAGCCTGAAGCCGCAGCGGCGATGCGGGCGGCCTGCGACAAAAGCGAATATCCGTTGCAAGTGATCGTGGTCCCGACCATCTATCCGAGCGGTGACGCACGCCGTCTGATCCATGTGCTCACCGGCCGGGAGATCCCGAGTTTCAAGCGCTCGACCGATATGGGCATCCAATGCTTCAACGTGGGAACCGTGCAGGCGATCTACCGTTATTTCCAGTTCGGCGAGCCGACCCTGTCGCGTATCGTGACCGTCACCGGCAACGTGGCGCAGGCGGGCAACTTCGACGTATTGCTCGGAACGCCAGTCACGGCTTTGCTGGATGCCGCAGGCGGCGCGCTGCCGGATACCAACGATTACCTGATGGGCGGCCCGATGATGGGCTTCTCCTTGCCGTCTGCGGAAGTGCCAGTGACCAAGGCGACCAATTGCATCATCGCCGGCGCACCGAAACTGTTCCCAGAGCCGGAACCGGCGATGCCGTGCATCCGTTGCGCCCGTTGCGCCGATGCCTGCCCGGTCAATCTGCAGCCGCAGGAGCTCTACTGGTTCGCCAAATCCAGCAATCTGGAGAAGGCGCGCGATTACAAGCTGTTCGACTGCATCGAATGCGGTTGCTGCAGCTACGTGTGCCCCAGCCATATCCCGCTGGTGCAGTATTACCGTTTCGCCAAGAGCGAGATCATCTCGCAGGACAGGGCCAAGCAAGCGGCTGACGTCGCGCGTGAGCGTAACGAATTCCGCCTGATGCGTATCGAACGCGAGAAGCAGGAACGCGCACAGAAACACGCGCAGAAGGCTGCCGGCGCTAAAACCGAGGGCAGTGCCGCCGCGGATGGTAAGACGCTGGAGGATGCGAAGAAAGCCGCGATCGAGGCGGCCGTGGCGCGCGCCCAAGTGCAGAAAGCGGCTGTCGAACCGAAGAACGTCAGCGACCTGCCGCCTGCAGTGCAAAGCGAGATCGCCGAGATCGACGCGAGACGCAGCGATGCGGCACTCGAGGTTGAGAAGATGCAATTGAAGAAGACCATCGATACGAATAGCGTCGCGGACGGCAAAGGTAATGAAGCGGTGTCTCAGGCATCGCCCGAACCCACGGCCGAAAAATAACCCACCCATGTTTCGCATGACTTGCCATGCGAGACCAGGACTAGAAGAAGATGACCCGATCACCTTATTTGGTAGAGAAAACCAGTGTCAGCATCGTCATGCTGAAAGTGCTGCTGGCCCTGATCCCCGGCGTCATCGCCTATGTCTGGGTCTTCGGTACGGGCATCCTCATCACCCTGGCGCTGGCGACGGTCACCGCGATCGTGTCGGAAGCGCTGGTGCTGAAGCTGCGTCAACGCCCGGTGATGCCGTTCCTGCTCGACGGCAGCGCGGTGGTCACTGCCTGGCTACTGGCACTGTCGCTTCCACCCCTGGCTCCCTGGTGGTTGATTGTCCTCGGGACCTTGTTCGCCATCGTGGTGGCCAAGCAACTCTATGGCGGGCTGGGCTATAACCCCTTCAATCCGGCCATGGTCGGCTACGCGGTACTGCTGATCTCGTTCCCTGTGCTCATGACCCAGTGGCCTGCGCCGGGTGTATTGGCCGGCGCTCATCTCGGATTCATGGATCAGCTCGCTTACATCTTCGGGCGTCACCTGCCAGCAGGTGTGACGCTGGATGCGATCAGTTCAGCGACCCCGCTGGATTACCTGAAGACGCAATTGACCCTGCAGCACCAGGTCGCAGATATCACGCAATCCTCCATCTTCGGGTTCATGGGTGCCAAAGGCGGCGAATTCGTCACGGCGGCTTACCTCCTGGGTGGGCTCTATATGTGGCAGCAACGCATCATCACCTGGCATATCCCGGTCGCATTCCTGGGCACGCTGGCCCTGATGGCGGGGATATTCCATCTGTTCGACGCCACGCAATATGCCAGCCCGCAGTTCCATTTGTTCAGCCGGGCTGCGATGCTGTGTGCCTTCTTCATCGCGACCGACCCGGTGAGCGGTCCCACCACGCCGAACGGCAAGCTGATATTCGCCGCCGGGATCGCCATCATTACCCTCATGATCCGGCAGTATGGCGGATATCCCGACGGCGTCGCCTTTGCGGTGCTGTTGATGAACCTGTGCGTGCCGTTGATCGATATGTATACGCAGCCGCGGGTGTTCGGGCACGATAAATAGACGACGATCCTCATATGGACAAGACCATCATCAAACATGCCGTCATCACGGCGCTGATCCTGGCGGCATTCACCGTCGTCGGTACCGCCATCCTGAGCGGTACTTTCGAGGTGACCAAGACGCCGATCGCCGAGAGCGAGCGCCAGGCCAAGCTGCAATTGCTATCACAGGTGATGCCCGCTAGCTTGCATGACAACGACCTGTTGAACGATAGCCTGGATCTGCCGGCGACCCCGGAGCTGGGACTCAGATCCGGCGCCAAGGTCTACCGCGCGCGCATGAAGGGCGCACCGGCAGGCGTGGTGCTGGAAGCCATCGCCCCCGATGGCTATAGCGGTGAGATCAAACTTTTGATCGGGGTGGCGGTCGATGGATCGCTCACTGGTGTGCGTGTGCTCGCCCACAAGGAGACCCCGGGACTCGGCGATTACATCGAACTCGCGCACAGTGACTGGATCAAGCATTTCGATGGACAGTCGCTGGCCAGGACGCCGGACGATGGCTGGAAAGTGAAAAAGGATGGCGGACAGTTCGATTACATGACCGGGGCGACGATCACCCCGCGTGCCGTGGTCAAGGCAGTCCATAAGGCGCTGAAATATTACGAGCAGTCGCACGAAGAGCTATTCGCCACGGATGCGGCGAAGCAAGAAGGAGAGAACGCATGAGCCAGTATGGTGAGATCGTCGAGAACGGCCTTTGGAAGCAGAATCCGGGTGTGGTGCAGTTGCTCGGCCTGTGCCCGACCCTGGCCGTCACCAGCACCGCGGTCAACGGATTATCGCTAGGGATCGCCACCTCGCTCGTCATGGCGTTGAGCAACGCCTCGGTCTCGCCTGTACGCAAACTGGTACCGGACGAGATCCGCATCCCGGTGTTCATCCTCATCATCGCCGCTCTGGTGACGGTGGTCGATCTGACCATGAACGCGTACTTCCATCCGCTTTACAACGTGCTGGGGATCTTCATCCCGCTCATCGTGACCAATTGTATCGTGCTGGCACGGGTGGAAGCCTTCGCCGCCAAGAACCCGGTGACGCCGTCGGCACTGGACGGCTTCGTCATGGGCTTGGGGTTGACGTTCGTGCTGACCTTGCTCGGGGCCATGCGCGAGTTCGTCGGCAAGGGTACCGTCTTGTCCGGCCTCGATCTGGTCTTCGGCCCAGAGGCAAAGGCCCTGGTATGGCAAGTGATCCCGGATTATCCGGGTTTCCTGTTGGCGATCCTGCCGCCGGGTGCGTTCATCGGACTTGGTCTGCTGATCGCCGGCCGTAACTGGGTGGAGCAGCGTCGCACGGCTGCGCAAACCGTGCCGCCGCTCGTGCCTAGCCCTAGTCACTAAGATCGCATCGCCATGAATGCGGAGAAGCGTCGCGAGATCTTCCGCCGACTGGCGATCGCCATTCCCAAGCCAGAGACGGAACTCGTCCACCACAGCACCTTCGAGTTGCTGATCGCCGTCATCCTCTCGGCGCAGGCCACCGATAAGGGCGTCAATATCGCGACCGCCAAGTTGTTCCCGGTCGCCAATACACCGCAGGCCATCATCGCATTAGGTCTCGAAGGGCTGGAACGCTATATCAAGACCATCGGCCTTTACCGCAGCAAAGCCAGGAACGTCATGGCCACCTGCGAGATGCTGGTCGGCCTGCACGACGGTCAGGTGCCTGATACGCGGGAGGCGCTGGAGCGCTTGCCCGGCGTCGGTCGCAAGACTGCCAACGTCATCCTCAACACGGCCTTCGGGCAGCCGACCATCGCCGTCGACACCCATATCTTCCGTATCGGCAACCGCACCGGCCTGGCGCCGGGCAAGACGCCGCTGGCCGTCGAGCAAAAGCTCATGAAGACCGTGCCAGCGGAGTATCTGCAGGATGCGCATCACCTGCTCATCCTGCATGGCCGTTATACCTGTCTCGCCCGTAAGCCCAAATGCGAGGCCTGCGTGATCTACGACCTTTGCGAATATAAAGCCAAGCCCATGAGGGCGGACGCAGCATGAAAGTCGCCACCGGACTCGCCATGGGTAGCGAGGTCGACGCCGCGCTCGCGGCAGAGGCTGTGCAGAAAGCCATGGACCAGGCCGGGCTCAGCATCGCCGGTAGCGTGCTGCTGTTCCTCACTTCGGATTTTGCACGCGACCCCGTACCGGCTCTGCGTGCCGCCGCCAAGGCAGCGAACTGTACGCGGGTCATGGGCTGTTCCGCCACCGGCATCTTCACCGAGCAGGAATGGGTCATGGATGCGCCGGCAGCGGTCGCCATGGTCTTCGACGACAACTTCAGCCTGCAACCCCTTGTCGGGATGCAAGCTGGCGATCTGGTACTGACATTGGCCGCACCGAACGCGATCAATACCACCTGGCTGTCCGACCCGGGTCAGCGCTTTGGCGGCGTTTCAGGCGACGCGACCGGGCAAGGCCCGTTCTCGGTCTGGGAGAACGGCAAAGGCGCGGTGGCCGGTCATTGCCAGGCGGTCATGCATGGCGTCAAGGCCGTGGTCGCCGCCGCCCATGGCCTCAAGCGTCTGACGCGGCCTCAACAGGTCAGCCAAAGCCAGGGCTACGACCTACTCAAGCTGGGCGATTTCGATGCGCTGCAGACGCTGAAAGAAGCTTGCGGCATGGAAGATGCCTTACCCCTACATCGCCTGATGGCGGTGTTCGGCGATAGTCCGGAAGCCATCCTCGATGTGCGCTACCAGCAAGCGGCACTGGTCAGCGGTAACGAGACCGAAGGCTCGGTCACCCTGGCGAAGCCGATCCCACCTGGCACTTACCTGAGCTGGGCTATGCGCGAGATCGGCACCGCACAGGCCGACCTGCAGCATACGGCGACCCAGTTGCAGAGAGAACTTGGTACGGCGCCGGATTTCGCGTTGCTGTTCTCCTGCCTTGGGCGCGGTCCTTATTTTTACGGCGGCGTGGATATGGATCTGGAGCTACTGAAGAAACGTTACCCCGGCATGCCGATGATCGGCTTCTACGGTAACGGCGAGATCGCGCCAGTCAATGGCGAGAACCAGTTGCTGCAATATTCCGCCGTGCTCGGCCTGTTCGCGGAGGTGGCCTGAATGGCCTTGTTCAATCCCAGTCGCGACCAGGTGCGGCAGTTCTTCTTCGATACCTGGGCAAAATTCCGCCAGCAGCAACCGCTCACCGACCTCGAGAAGATCGGCGTGCAGGTGATGCAGACGCACCCGGAGTATCACGCCATCCTCGATGCGCCTGAGCGTTATCTGGACCAGGCCTATTTCCCGGAGATGGGCGAGACCAATCCCTTCCTGCATATGAGCCTGCATCTATCCATCATCGAGCAGATCTCCATCGACCAGCCACCCGGCATCGCTTCGGCTTATCAGGCGCTGTGCGTCAAGCATGCAGATACCATGGCCGCACAGCATGATCTGATGGAGTGTCTGGCGGAGGCGATCTGGCGGGCGCAACGCGATCGCCAGCCCATGGATGCCGAAGCCTATATCGAGTGCATCCGATCCCGCAGTGCCGGTTGAATCCGTGGATGCATGGCTGACCCGTTTCATGGTTGAATAACGGCATGCCAAATCCTACCCCACACGACTGGCTCAACGAACACGGCGATTACCTCTATCGCTTCGCCCTGGCTCGGCTGCGCAATCCTGACCAGGCGGAAGACGTCGTGCAGGAGACGCTGCTGGCAGCGATCCAGAGCCAGAGCTATGCCGGCCAATCGGCGCCGCGCACATGGCTGGTCGGCATCCTCAAACACAAGATCGTCGATCTCATCCGCCGCCAGGTGCGTGAACAGCCGATGGAAGGCCTGGGCGAATCATTGCCGGACGATCCCGGCATGGACGAATTCTTCGAAGAGGACGGCGGTCACTGGAGCGACAAACCACTCGCCTGGGATATGCCGGATAGTGCGCTGGAACAGAAGCAGTTCCTGGCCGCGCTGCAAGCCTGCATGGATCGCCTGCCGGCCAAACTCGCCAGCCTGTTCATGCTGCGCGAGGTCCATGAAGAAGACAACGAAAAAATCTGTAAGGAACTGGAGATCACTGCGACGAATGCATGGGTGATGTTATATCGCGCCCGAATGGGATTGCGTAAATGTCTGGAATTGAATTGGCTTAACCGATAGCGATGGCCTGGATGATCGATCGTGATAACTGACTGGATAAAAGACGAATGCTGAGTTGCAAGCAAGCGAGTCAATTGTTGTCCCAGTCGCTCGACCGCCGATTATCCTGGCGAGAGCGGATGGGATTACGGCTGCATCTGGTGATGTGCGATGTCTGTCAGCGTTTTGGCAAGCAGATCGTGATGATGCGCACGGCCGTCAGGCTCATGGTGAGCGCCAAGGAACAGGACGAACGGATATGCCTTCCCGAAGCAGCGAAAGGGCGCATCGCCAAGGTGATCGGCACCGGTCCACTGAACTAGCGGCCCGATTCGTCATCACACGGAAGTGATCAGAGCATGGCAAACCAATCAAGTCGTAAGTACCTAACCAAAGGAGATACACAATGAAAGCATCCAAGAAAACCCTGGCAGTCGTTGTCGGTAGCGCATTCATGGCATCGGTTGCTGCCACCGCAGTCAACGCCGCCGAGAATCCATTCGCGCTGAAGACCCTGTCTTCCGGTTACATGGTCGCGGAGCATCATGAAAAGATGAAGGACGGCAAGTGCGGCACCGGCAAGTGTGGGGCCGAGATGAAGGACAAGGCTAAGGAAGGTTCCTGTGGCGGTGATAAGGCCAAGGAAGGCTCGTGCCATGCGGACAAGTCCAAGGAAGGCTCCTGTGGCGGCGACAAAGCCAAGGAAGGTTCCTGCGGCGGCGAGAAGAAGTAATGCTTGATGGCGCAGTTGCGTGATATCCGTGGTGCCGGTCTGGGGTTGAAGCGCGAGCTGATGCCGCAGATCCAGGTAGCGTTCGGAGCGGGGGAGCACAAACCCCCGCAAATCACCAACATCGATTTCCTCGAGATCGCGCCAGAGAACTGGATAGGCGCCGGTGGGCGTGCCGCGAAACAGCTGGCATGGTTCACCGAGCGCTTTCCCATCGCATGTCATGGCCTTTGCCTGTCTTTAGGCGGCCCCGATCCGCTG
This sequence comes from uncultured Methylotenera sp., assembly GCA_902168195.1. Lineage (GTDB taxonomy): Bacteria > Pseudomonadota > Gammaproteobacteria > Burkholderiales > Methylophilaceae > CABHOJ01. The sequence continues at coordinate 2,646 of CABHOJ010000125.1, read as the reverse complement.
AACGAAGTCTTCCTGCAGCGCGTCAAGCAATTCCTGGAACAACACCAGATCCCGCTCTATACCGAACACCTCAGCTACTGCTCCGACGGTGGCTATCTGTACGACCTGTTACCCATTCCGTTCACAGAGGATGCAGTGAAGTATGTAGCAGCCCGTATCCGACGCACCCAGGATATCCTCGGTCGCCGCATCGCTGTCGAGAATGCCTCGTTCTATGTGGCGGCGCCCATCTCGGAGATGGACGAGCTGACCTTCATCAAGGCGGTGCTGGAGGAGGCCGATTGCTGGCTCCATCTCGACCTCAACAATATCTACGTCAACAGCGTGAATTTCGGTTTCGATCCCCATGCATTCCTGCGAGGCATCCCGGGCGAGCGCATCGTCTATGCCCATGTCGCGGGTCACGACCGTGAAGGGCCTGACCTCGTCATCGACACCCATGGCCAGGATGTCATCGATCCCGTGTGGACCTTACTCGATGAGGCGTACGCGATGTATGGCGAGTTTCCGACGCTGCTGGAGCGCGATACCAATATCCCGCCGCTGGCGAGCCTGATGCGCGAGGTCGACGCCATCGCCGCCTTGCAGGCCAAGCATCGCCAGCCGGCACTTGCCGCAAGATGACAGAAAGATGATCGACGAAGCGCAACTGCCGGCGTTCCAACGTTACCAGCTGGGCTTCACCCGCCATATCCGCGACCCGAAAGGCCAACCCCGGCCTGCTCAGCTGCAAGCTCGTCGCATGCGGGTCTATACCGAGATCGTCTTCAATAACCTGTTCGGCGCGGTCTCCGCTTGTTTTCCGGTAGCCCAGCAAACACTGGGTAAGCGTGCATGGCTGAAACTGGTGCGCGGTTTCTTCGCCCACCATCAGGCAGGCTCGCCGTTATTCAGGCAGATCCCGGAGGAGTTCCTCCGCTATCTGGACACGCGTGCTGACCTGCCGCCCTACCTGACAAGCCTGGCGCATTATGAATGGATCGAACTCGCCATCGCCTCGGCCGACACCGAGGTGGATACGACGACGGTCGATGCAGAAGGCGACCTGTTGACGGGCGTTCCGGCATTCGTTGCGGCGTATGCCTTACTCAGCTACGACTATCCGGTACACCGCATCTCGGCGCACCACAAACCCAAGGACCCACTCCCTCAAGCTGCCCACTTCCTGGTATTCCGGGATGCGGGTGACGAGGTGCGGTTCATCGAGCTCAACCCGGTGACGGCGAGACTGCTGGGCCTATTGCAAGGCGGTGGATCGACTTCCAGACAGGCGTTGCTGCAACTCGCGGAAGAGCTGGCGCATCCCGATCCGGAAGTCATCGTGCGTTTCGGGATCGACATCCTGCTGGACCTCAAGGCCCAGGGTGCGATCCTGGGTGTCCATCGGCAGGAGAAGGCCTAAGGTCAGGCGATCAGTTTGTGCCGGTCATGCTTGCCATGACCGCTATCGAGCAGGCTGTAATAGTTTGAGGGTTCGAGCACGGTCGGGATGGCATCCGGCAGCATCTCCGGATAATCCTTGCTGTAATGCAGCCCCCGGCTCTCATGCCGTTCCATGGCGCTGAGGACGATCAGTTCCGCTACCTGCAGCAGGTTTCTCAATTCGATCAGGTTGTTGCTGATGCGGAAATTGCTATAGAACTCATGGACTTCGTCGCGCAGCATGTGGATACGGTGCAGTGCCCGCATCAGGCGCTTGGTGGTACGCACGATACCGACATAATTCCACATGAATCGGCGTAGTTCGTTCCAGGTGTGGGTGATGATGATCTCTTCATCGGCATCCGTGACGCGACTCTCGTCCCAGTATGGCAGCTTGACAGTCGGTTTCGGCGCTTGCGACAGGATGTCGCTCGCTGCGGCCTGACCGAACACCAGGCACTCCAATAGGGAGTTGCTGGCGAGCCGATTGGCGCCGTGCAGCCCTGTACAGGCGGTCTCGCCGATGGCGTAGAGCCGGGGCAGGTCAGTGCGCCCGGCGTGGTCGGTCATGATGCCGCCACAGCTGTAATGCGCAGCCGGCACCACGGGGATCGGTTGTTTGGTGATGTCGATACCCAGTTCCATGCAACGCCGGTAGATGGTCGGGAAATGCGAAAGCACGAAGTCCGCCGGCTGGTGCGAGATATCCAGATAGACGCAATCGATGCCGCGCTTCTTCATCTCGAAGTCGATCGCGCGCGCCACCACGTCGCGTGGTGCCAGTTCGCCACGTGGGTCATGTTCATCCATGAAGCGGCTGCCGTCCGGCAGCTTCAGCAGGCCGCCTTCGCCACGCACGGCTTCCGACACCAGGAAGGATTTGGCTTGCGGGTGGTAGAGGCAGGTGGGATGGAACTGGATGAATTCCATATTGGCCACGCGGCAGCCCGCGCGCCAGGCCATGGCGATGCCGTCACCGGTGCTGACGTCGGGGTTGGTGGTGTAAAGATAGACCTTGCCGGCACCGCCGGTGGCGAGCACCGTCTGGTCCGCGCCGATGGTCAGTACCTTGCCGGTCTGGTTGTCCAGTACATAGGCGCCCAGGCACTCGTTGCCTTCGCGCTTGACCTTGCGTGAGGTGATGAGATCGACCGCGATGTGGTCTTCGAACAGCGTGATCTGCGGATGCTCGCGCACTTTCTCGGCCAGGGTCTTCTGCACCGC
>CABHOJ010000124.1 GCA_902168195.1 uncultured Methylotenera sp. | reverse complement strand
CTGAAGGCCGACACCAGGTCATGACCCAGGAACGGCTGGCCGTTGCCGTCATCGAAGAGATGGGGCATCATTTGCCCGCTCTGCCTGCGCCAATCTGGCATAAGGTCATCGCCGAGAAGCGGGCGACCTTCGCATGCACGGATGGATTGCAACGGCCTGCTGCGATCACCCCCCTCGCCGGGCTCTATTTAGCGGGCGATTATGTGGCGGGCGATTACCCGGCGACCATTGAGGGTGCGGTACGCTGCGGCCTCTACTGCGCCGACCATATCATTCAACACACACCTGCAGGAGCGATCCCATGAGCTCACAACTGACCAATTTCCTCATCCATTGGCTCGTCATGAGCCTGTCCTTGTGGGTCGCCAGCCATGTATTCAAGGGCATCTCGTTCAGCAGTCGGTCGGCATTGCTGGTTTCCGCGCTAGTGCTAGGTTTTCTCAATGCCCTCCTGCGTCCTATCCTGTTCCTACTGACCCTGCCACTGACCGTGATCACTTTCGGCCTGTTCCTGCTGGTCATCAATGCATTGATCATCATGTTCACAGCCAAGCTGGTCAACGGTTTCAAGTTATCGGGATTCTGGACTGCCTTCTTCGCCGGCATCTTCATCGCCATCTTCGGCCTGTTCCTGGAATGGATGCTACCGGGCAGCGCCCATCTGGTGGTGATCCCATCCGCAGACACCATCAGCATCTGACCCGGCGACGAGATGGCCAGCAAGCACCTCCGCATCTATGGACGGGTGCAAGGCGTGGGATATCGCCAATCGATGCTGACAGTCGCAACGAGGCTGGGCCTGGACGGCTGGGTACGCAACAGGCGTGACGGGACGGTAGAAGCCCTTGTCTGCGGTCCGGATGATCGAGTAGATCAACTGATCGATTGGGCGCAACGAGGACCTGCCTTTGCCAGCGTCACACAGGTCCTCGTCACGGACAGCAGCGCTTTGGCAGATGACGGATTCACTATCATGCCCACCGATTAGCCGCAGGATCAAGCCGGACTGAGCGTTGACCGCCTAAGACTTTCGAGATCGCCGTCTGTACAATGTGGTCCTTTGCAAAACCGCTATCTTTCCAACATTTCCTTAAAGAACCAAGATGCAAGATATCCAAGTCCCTGCCGAGCTTCCTGCCGCTGACCTGTTGTCTCAACGCGTGATCCTGATCACCGGCGCAGGCCAAGGCCTAGGGCGAACCGCCGCCCTGAGTTTCGCGGCGCACGGCGCGACGGTCATCCTGGTCGGTCGGCATATCAAGCGATTGGAAAGTGTCTATGACGAGATCGAGAGCGCAGGCTATCCCCAGCCGTTGATCTTTCCACTAGACCTGGAAATAGCCACCGAGCAGGACTATGCCGCGATGGCGGAAGGCATCTATCAAGCCCTGGGGCGCCTGGACGGCATCCTGCATAACGCGGCACATTTCGATAACCTCAGCCCGCTCGAGATCCAGACCATGGCGCAATTCGAGACCATGCTGCGCGTGAATCTGATCGCGCCGTTCGCGCTGACCAAGGCCTGCCTTCCCTTGCTCAAACGTGCGCAGGACGCGGCTGTGCTGTTCACCTTGTCGAACAGCGGCCATGAACCCAAGGCTTACTGGGGTGCTCATGGCATCAGCAAAGCCGCACTCGAACACATGCTAAAGGCATGGACGCTCGAACTGGAGCAGATCCCGGGCTTGCGACTGAACGGGATCATTCCGGGACCGGTGCAATCACCCCAGCGACGCAAATCGCATCCGGGAGAATTGCATCAGGACCTGCCGGCTGCCAGCAGTCTCATGGCGACTTATTTGTACCTGATGGGTCCTGACGGTGTTGGGATATCTGGAAAAGTCGTGCAGCCACCGGCAGACCGGAAATAATCCGGGAACGTCCCTGCTCTAGTCGGCTTTAGCTAGTACGTACTCGGCGAGCGCTTCCGGGGTACTGAAGCACTGCCAGTGCTCGGCCATTTCGCCTTGGGTATCATCGAGATACCCCCAGGTCACCATCGCGAAATCCAGACCGTTACCTTCAGCAGCCAAGCCATCCTCGATGCGATCTCCGACAAATAGGGTCGCCTCGGGTGACAGTCCATGCAAGGCCATGATGTTGCACACCATGTCCTTTTTGGAAGGCGCTGGCGGGGTGAAATAATCCAGCGCATAGACCCCTGCAAAATAATGTGCCCATTGCAGATGCTGCATGATCCTGGTGGTGGGCAGGATACGTTTATTGGTCGCGATATACATCTGCAGGCCATGTTGCTGCAAACGCTTCAGGAAAGACTCGATGCCTGCAAAGACGGTCGCAGCCTGATAGGCATGTGTATCGTATTCAGCCTTGAAGGCGGCAGCCAGCGTTTCCAGTAGTCCGGGGTCATTGGAGCCGGAGAGCGTCCGCAAGGTCGGCATCAGCGGCGGGCCGATCATCTCTTGCGTCAACGGCTTTTGTGGAGTCACGCCCGTTTTCGTGAAGGCTGCCTCGAAGCTTTGCAGGATACTGGTGGAAGAATCGATCAGCGTGCCGTCCAGATCGAAGATGACTTGCCGTTTGCGTGCTGCCATAGGCCCTAGATATCCCTGACCTTCTGCAATGCCTGCTCCAGCCTGTCGACTGCAAAGATCTCGATACCCTTGATCGGCTGTTTTGGCGCATTCGCCTTGGGAACGATCGCGTGGGTAAAGCCGAGCTTGGCCGCTTCTTTCAATCGTTCCTGCCCTCGCTGTACCGGCCGCACCTCTCCCGCCAGCCCAACCTCACCAAATACAATCAGTTTGTTGTTCAACGCCTTGTTTTTTAATGAAGATACGATGGAGCACAAGAC
>CABHOJ010000123.1 GCA_902168195.1 uncultured Methylotenera sp. | reverse complement strand
GGCTTTTTCATTTTCGGCCCCGCCACACCCTTCGCTCTAAGCAGGGAGTGCCGCCGGGGCTGACCTATTTCAAACATGCCCCACGGAGTCGAGCGCATGGAGTATCTACAGCGCCTGCTCGACAAGATTGACAGGTTCGAATTACTGATCGCGGGCCTCGTTGGGGCTGTGATCGCCAGCTGGTGGCACAAGGACGACTTGAACGACTGGCGCGCCTGGATGATCTTTCTAATCACCGGCATGGCCTGCTCGATCTACCTGACGAGCATGGTCAGCACCTACTTGGGCGTCACCGAGCCTAAGATCGTCGCCGGTATCGGCTTCCTGCTGGGTGCCTTCGGCGGTTCGCTCCTTGCAGCCATCAATCGAGCCATTAAATCCGCTGACCTCTGGGCGCTTATCCGCCAGCGGTTCGGGGGAGGCAATCCACCATGAATCTTGAACTGATCAACTCCATCGCCTGCGGCCTTATTGCGCTGTGGGCAGCCTGGTGCGTACTGAGCGGTAAGGTGAGGGACGGCATCCTCGGGAAGCTGATCTACACCACGATCGCCATCACCGGATTCGTCGTGTCGGTGCGCAGCCAGAACATCTTCTTCGGCCCGACCACTGCTGGCCTGACGTTACACGTCGCCCTGGCCCTTGCCGGTGCCCGCCACATCTTCATGGTCACATACTGGCAGCGGGTGAAGGTCTGGCTGTGCCGGACGTTGAACTGCGAGCACTGCCTGCACTGTGACAAGGCACCAGGTGGTATCGAGCGCCGGGGTAAGTAATCCGCGCCACGTTTTCGAATGCGCCAAATCGTGGCGCGATCTAGTCGTGATCGCTATAGGCCGTCACCACCACTGGCTTCACGGGGAACCACAACCACTCGCCGTCTTGAAGTGGTTCGTGGAAGCTGCGCGTCACCTCAAACATATGCTCAGTGCGTAGATCATTCGACGGCCTCAGTTCGATTAAGAAGCTCCCTAACCAGTTTGAGAACGGAGCGGTTCGAATCCCTAGCCAGCCTGCCCGCTGGACAATTGCGCCTGTATTGTCTGCGCCCGCATAAAGTGAGCGCTCGCCAGGGGCGAAATGAAACTGGACGTCGGTTAGCTGTTCTGGCTCAACATTTTCACTGTGAATGACGATCCCGGCCTTGTTGTGATCCATGCGATTGCACCTTGTTGAGTGTTGAGACGTATCAATAGCGCCATTGGGTGAACCAATCAAGTTATGCGGGGCTTTCAAAAAAGGGGAAACAGATGACGACTATTGCCTACAAAGACGGCGTGATCTCCTATGACTCCCAGGCAACCCGTGGTGACATCATCACGGATGACGCGTATGAGAAGTGCATCGAGCAGAAGGGCGTGAAGTTCTTCTGCGCTGGCCCGGTGTCTGACCACCAGCGCCTAGTTGATGTGTACTTCGGCGCCAAGCCAGAGGGCAACATTGACGCCTCCGCGCTTGTCGTTGATGGCGAGCGCCTGATGCATGTCGCAGTGGATGACACCACCGGCTTGTGGAAGACGCCAATCCTGCACACGCGTATCTATGCCATCGGCAGTGGTTCGCCGTTCGCATTCGCTGCAATGGATATGGGTGCCAGTGCATACAAAGCAATTGAGATGGCCGCGAAGCGCGACACCAACACCGGCGGTACGATCCGCACGGTAATCATCGATCCAGCTATGGCCGGGTAGGTGTGCCGCAGGTGAGTGCGGCACAGGTGGATCACTTGACCTTCAGCGCTTCCTGGATCTGGTCGGCATAAGTCGAGAGCATCTTCATGTGGCCATTCAGGCTGAACTTTTGATTGCCGCTCCCAGCATATGCATGGATCAAATCTAATGCCGCAACAACCGCCGCAGCGCGCTTTGCTTCCATTTTATTTGCGTTGTTGGCAATAATTGGGGCGAATGTTTCAGACATATCTACCTCCCTACGTTGATTGATCCTCACCAATACCGGCAACGCGCCACTATTTCAAGCTCAAGGTGATCCATGGATAGGCCATATCCTCAATCCTCACTTCTTGAGCTTTCTGAGTTTTCCGACTTTGGCATCCGACTGGCCCCTGCTCCCGAAGTATGGGAATGGCTCCAAGCCGAGATCCTCGCCGATACTGGCAGCATTCACAACGAAGACCATGCCCACCTACTGGATGCAGACATCCGGATCATGTGGGCGTCGTCGAGCTTCGCCAAGCAAGGTCGTACAGTCCTGGGCCAGGCCGAACAGGTAGCGTTCCGCGCGGGTGGTTGGCAGAAAGCCCGGATGGAACAACAGATGCGTGATTGGTTCGGCGACGTGCCGGCCTTCATCATTACTCTGGCTGCTGACTACTGCGCCCAGTGCAGCGATCTTGAGTTCTGCGCCTTGGTTGAGCATGAGCTTTACCACATCGCCTACGCCCTGGATAAGTACGGCCAACCAGCCTTCACCAAGGAAGGGGCACCGAAGCTTGAGATGCGCGGTCATGACGTCGAAGAATTTGTCGGTGTGGTCCGCCGCTACGGTGCGAGCCCTGACGTTCAAGCGTTGGTGGATGCTGCAAACAGTCCTGCCGAGGTGGGGAAATTGAACATTGCGAGGGCCTGCGGAACCTGTCTGCTCAGATCGGCCTGACCCCTGACAGACCTAAGACGGAATTTACCCTATGGCAGCCCTGAACAGTGAGGTGAAAGGCTTCATGGTTCAGGCCTTGGCGTGCTTCGACACACCATCCCAGGTTGCTGCAGCTGTCCGAGAGGAATTCGGCATTGAGGTGACCCGTCAGCAGTGCGAGGCCCAAGACCCGACCAAGCGCGCCGGGAGAGACCTAGCGAAGAAATGGGTGACCCTGTTCCACGATACCCGCAAGCGGTTCCGCGAAGAGACAGCTGATATCCCGATCGCCAACCGCGCCTTCCGGCTCCGCGCCATGAACCGCTTTGTGGAGAAGGCCGAGACGATGAAGAACATCGGCTTGGCCATGCAGATCCTGGAGCAGGCCGCGAAGGAAACCGGTGACATCTACGTGAACCGGGCCCGGAAGGAAGAAGCCGGCGACGAGCCGGTGATCCCGACCCGCATCCAGGTCGACGTGGTGGATGCGAGGAAGCCGAATGCCGAGCCTTAACGTTCCGCAGGCTCAGTTCCTCACGCTGCCCCACAAATTCCGCGCGTTCGTTGCCGGGTTCGGCTCAGGCAAGACCTGGGTGGGATGCTCGGCACTGAGCAAACACTTCATGGAGTGGCCCGGCGTCAACGCTGGCTACTTTGCACCGACTTACCCGCAGATCCGGGACATCTTCTATCCGACCATGGATGAGGTTGCCTACGACTGGGGGCTGAAGACCAAGATCAACCAGGCGAACCACGAGGTTCACATCTACAGCGGCCGGCAGTACCGCGGCACTGTGATTTGCCGGTCGATGGAAAAGCCGCAGACGATTGTCGGCTTCAAGATTGGCCACGCCCTGGTGGATGAGCTGGACGTGCTGACTGCCGTCAAGGCACAGCAGGCCTGGCGCAAGATCATCGCCCGGATGCGCTACAACTTGCCTGGGCTGAAGAACGGAGTGGATGTCACCACGACGCCGGAGGGCTTCAAGTTCGTCTTTCTGCAATTCGTGAAGCAGCTCCGCGACAAGCCGTCGCTCAAGGAGATGTACGGCCTGGTGCAGGCCAGCACCTTCGACAACGAGCTGAACCTGCCGGATGACTACATCGCATCCCTGATGGAGTCGTACCCGCCGCAGCTGATCATGGCGTACCTCAAGGGCCAGTTCGTCAACCTGACATCCGGCACGATCTACACCGCCTACGACCGCAAGCTCAACGGATGCTTCGACACCGTGCAGCCCGGTGAGCCGCTGTTCATCGGGATGGACTTCAACGTCGGCAAGATGGCGGCGATTACCCACGTTAAGCGCGAACAGGGGTTGCCCAGGGCTGTAGATGAGCTGATCGACGGCTACGACACGCCTGACATGATCCGCCGCATCAAAGAGCGCTACTGGCAGCACGACGGCAACGACTTCAAGAAGACCTGCGAGATCAGGATATACCCGGATGCCTCGGGCGATTCGCGCAAGTCCGTGAACGCCAGTATCACCGACCTGGCCATGCTCAAACAGGCCGGGTTCGCGGTCATCGCTCCAGCGGCAAACCCGCCTGTGAAGGACCGAATCAACGCAATGAACGCCGTCTTCTGCAATGCGCAGGGCGAGCGCCGCTACCTGATCAACCCGCTCACATGCCCAACCTACGCCGATGGCCTGGAGCAGCAGGTGTGGGGCGCGAACGGGGAGCCAGATAAAGCCGCCGGCATCGATCACGCGAACGACGCCGGCGGCTACTTCATCCACCGCGAGTACCCGATCATCAAACCGGTCACCGCTATCAAAATGGGATACGCCCGATGAGCAACGACGTCTCCTTCAAGCGGGCGGAATACACGGCAGTGCTGGACCGCTGGGCTAGCATCCGCGATGTATGCGCAGGTCAGCATCGGGTTGTCGATCGGCTCCCGTACATCAATGCGCACGACAAGTCGCCAGAGAACGAAGACCGGAACCGGGCTTACCGCGAGCGGGCAGTGTTCAAGAACGCCACCGGACACACCCGAAATGGGCTGCTGGGCCTGGCCTTCCATAAAGACCCGACCCTCACGGTGCCGAAGAAGCTGGAATACCTGCAAGACAATGCCAACGGCTCCGGGGTGAGCATTTACCAGCATTCACAAGGCACGCTTGAGAAGGTGCTTGAGGCTGGCCGCCACGGCCTGTACGTCGACTATCACCAGGACGACGGCATCGGCGGGCACTCTGTGATCCTGTCCTATTGCGCTGAAGACATCATCAACTGGCGTACAGGCATGGTAAACGGGCATAGCGTGCTTACCCTGGTAGTGCTGCGCGAGTCTCCGGAAATCCCTGATGGCTTCGGCTATAAGACGGCTGAGCAGTACCGGGAGCTGGCGCTTGAGGATGACGGGTTTGTTTGTCGTGTTTGGCGCCGATCCGGTCCGAAAGGTGGCGGGCCGCTGGCGGTCATCGAAGAGTTCAGGCCGGAAGGCGTCACCGGGCGTCTCAAGGAGATCCCGTTCACCTTCGTCGGCGCGCAGAACAACGACCCAAGCATCGACGAGTCGCCGCTGTACGACATCGCCATGATCAACCTGGGCCATTACCGGAACAGTGCCGACTATGAAGACAGCGTCTTCTGGTGTGGCCAGGCCCAGCCGTGGATCTCTGGCTTGGACGAGCAGTGGCGCGACTGGATGCAGAAGAACGGCATCTACGTCGGATCGAGAGCGCCCATGCTTCTACCGGCCGGCGGTCAGTTTGGCTACGCGCAGCCCACTCCGAACACACTGGTTAAGGAGGCCATGGGCGATAAGAACCAGATGATGATCGAGCTGGGCGCCCGGATGGTGGTGGCGTCACTGGCCGCCAAGACCGCAACTGAGTCCCGCGGCGATCAATCGGCATCTACCTCTGTGCTGGCTGGCTGCGTGGCAAACGTCAGCGAGGCTTATACCCGGGCAATCATGTGGTGCTGCGCCTACATGGGCATCGCTGACAAGAAGGTCGCCTACCAGATCAATCAGGAGTTCGTTGAACTGACGGCTGATCCGCAGATGATCACCGCACTGGTTGGCTTGTGGCAGCAAGGCGGTTTCGCCAAGGCAGACCTTCGGGCCTACCTGCGCAAGCTGGGCCTGATCGCACCAGAGCGCACTGACCTGCAGATTGACGGCGAGCTGGAAGAGCAGGGTGACGGCCTGGACCTGGACGACGAGGACAAACCAAATGGCGGCAAACCAAGCAATCCTTGACGCCACGATCCGGCACGCGGTCTTCCTCGAAAAGCTCAAGGCGGGGGAAGTGGGCAAGTTTGCTCCCTTCCTCAAGGAGATTGACCGATCTATACGGGATCGGCTGACCCAGTCGGACCTGACCGAGTACAACGTCAAGCGCCTGGAAGCGTTGCTGAAGGAGGTGGATAGCCTGCTGCTGGGCATCTTCGACCGCTACAGCGCGCAACTGAACCTGGACCTGGTGGATATCGCCAACTACGAGGCCGAATTTGAGGCGACCAACCTTGCCAAGTCGGCGCCGGTTGGCGTGTCGCTCGATGTGGTCGCACCAACGGCTGCTGCGATCCGTACCGCAGTGCTGACAAACCCGCTCAGCGTGCGCGGTACCGGCGGCGGAAAGTTGCTGAAGGCCTTCATCAAGGGTTGGACCGGTGCAGAGCGTGAGCGCGTCACAGGCACGATCCGGCAGGGCTTCTTCGAAGGTCAGACGAACTTCCAGATCGTCCGCAACATTCGCGGCACCAAGGCGGCACGGTACAAAGACGGCATCCTGGCGACCACCAACCGTAATGCCAGCACGGTCGTGCACACCGCGATTCAGCATGTGTCGTCTCAGGCTCGCATGGAGGTCGCGAAGGCAAACACGGATATCGTGCAAGAGATCCAGATGGTGGCCACGCTGGACAGCAAGACCAGCCAGCAATGCCGCTCGATGGACAAGCGCAAGTTTCCAGTGGATTCCGGCCCCAGGCCGCCATTCCACCCGAACTGCCGTACCACGTTCATCTTGCTGACCAAGCTCAGCGCCATGTTCGCCAAGGGCGCTACGCGGGCTTCGGTGGGCGCAGACGGCGGCCAGCAGGTCAGCGCTGACCTCGATTACTACCACTGGCTCCAGCAGCAGCCAGCAGCGTTCCAGGACGTTGCCATCGGCCCCGTCCGGGGCAAGCTGTTCAGGGAGGGTGGGTTGACCGTGGAGCGTTTCGCCGAGCTGCAGCTTGATCGCAACTTTGCTCCGCTGACCTTAGTTCAGATGAAAACCTTGGAGCCGCTGGCTTTTGAGCGTTCGGGATTGCTATAACGCCTTCAATCAAATGGAGGTGGCATGAAGTATTTCGTCGCGTTTGGAGTTTTGGTCGCGTGCGCGGTTAGCGCCTTGCTCGGGTTTACGCTTGGCGTCAACTTAAATCCTGAGTCGACGACAAGATACGTTCTGAACTGGGGAAGTCTTGGAGATTGGGTCGCTGGCGCAGGTGCTTTCCTCGCTGTAGGGGTGGCACTCTGGCAGGCACATCAAATGAGGCAGGAAGACGTCGAGAAGCTTTCGATTACTCAGCGGCAGCTACAAGGCCGCTGGGCGATTTCCATTGTTTCAAGCGGTCGGCGTCCGTCCAAGGTAATGGGTGTAGCTTTCTACTCGAAGAAAATCGACACGATTTTGCCGATCAAGGGCTTTATTTTTAACACCAACAAAGTGCAGTACCCCGTAGTGCTGAACTATTCCGAGAACATCGATCTTGTAACTGGACCGGGTTTCATTCTTGATCTGGCTCAAGCTGCGTTGCATAGCTTCAATCAAGACTTATCAGACGTGGAGCTGTTGGTGCGAACAACTCTGCGAGACTTCAAGCAGCCGGTGCTCCCTGAAACCATAGAAGCTTTACTCAACGCATCTCAGGATCTCTTTGCTAAAGCACGAGAGGTCGCTGATCAGTAAGCACGGTTAAAAAACATTCATTTAAATTCAACCCCAGCAAATGCTGGGGTTTTTTATTGCCTGCAAAGCGGGCAGACCAACCCAAGGGGTGCATCACCGTGGCAGAAGAAAACGAAATCGACCTGGAAAACCCGGCAATCAAGGCCGCTATCGCGACTGCCGTTGAAGCATCCGTTTCTGGTCTCAAAACCAAGAACTCGGAACTGCTGGGCAAGCTGAAGGAAACCAACGGCAAGCTGACCCAGTTTGAAACCCAGTTTGAAGGCATCGACATTGACGCCGTCAAAGGCTTGCTGAGTCGCGCCGGGCAGGACGAAGAAACCAAGCTGCTGACCGAGGGCAAGGTGGACGAGGTGTTCAATAAGCGCACCGAGCGCCTGCGTGGCGAGCACGACAAGCAACTGAAAACGCTCGCCGGCCGTGCCGAGAAGGCTGAAGCCTTCGCCGCCAAGTTCCAGGGCAAAGTCCTGGGCGATTCGGTACGCGGTGCAGCATTGAAAGCTGGCGCACTGCCGGAAGCAACCGACGACATCATCTTGCGCGCCAAAGGCGTGTTCTCACTGAACGAAGAGGGCGAAGCGGTCGCGGTTGACGAGAATGGCCAGACCATCCTCGGCAAAGACGGCAAGACCCCTCTGACTCCGCTTGAATGGGCTGAGTCTCTGCGCGAAAGCGCACCCCACCTGTGGCCAAGGGCTTCAGGGACACATGCCCCGGGCGGGGGCGGCGGCCAGGCTGCATCCAAGCGCTCCGAAATGACCTCCGAGCAAAAGCGCGAATTTCAGCGCAAGCACGGCCAAACCGCATATCTCGCATTGCCCAAGTAAGGGGATTCACCCATGGCTACAACCGTTAACAGCGACTTGATCATCTACAACGATGAGGCGCAAACCGCATACCTCGAACGTGTCCAGGACAACCTGGATGTGTTCAACGCATCGTCCAACGGCGCGATGGTGCTGGACAATGAACTGATCGAAGGCGACTTCCGCAAGCGCGCTCTCTACAAGCTGAACGGCTCTCTGGAGCACCGCGACGTCAACTCCGACGGCAAGGTAACTGCCAAGAAGATCAGCGCCGGCGAAGCTGTTGGCGTCAAAGCTCCCTGGAAGTACGGCCCGTACCAGACCACCGAAGAGGCATTCAAGCGCCGCGGTCGTCCGGTCGAGGAGTTCTCCCAGATCGTCGGCGCCGACGTCGCTGATGCGACCCTGGAAGGCTTCATCCAGTACGCAACTGCTGGCCTGCGTGCCGCCATCGGCTCCAACGCTGATATGGTGGTTTCGGCCAATATCGAAACCGATGGCAAGAAGACGCTGACTCGCGGTATGCGCAAGTTCGGCGACAAGTTCGGCCGGATTGCGCTGTGGGTCATGCACTCCAGCGCCTACTTCGACATCGTCGACGAAGCCATCACCAACAAGATCTACGAAGAAGCTGGCGTTGTAATCTACGGCGGCCTGCCTGGCACTCTGGGCAAGCCTGTACTGGTGACCGACACCGCGCCGGCGGATGTGATCTTCGGCCTGCTGCCAAACGCCGTGACTATCACCGAGTCGCAGGCCCCGGGCTTCCGTTCCTACGAAGTGAACGACGAAGAGAACTTGAGCATCGGCTACCGCGCGGAAGGTACCGTGAATATCGATGTGCTGGGTTACAGCTGGAAAGCCACCACTGGCGGTTCCAACCCAACCCTGGCCGCCGTCGGCTCCGCTGCCAACTGGATCAAGCACGCAGGCAGCAACAAAGTCACCGCCGGCGTGATGATCACGCTGACCGCAACGCCCCCTGTTACTGGCGGTTAAGCCTCATACTCAACGCGCGGTCAGCAATGGCCGCCTTGGAGAAACACATGGAACTGACTTACAGCAACCAGCTGAGCGACTTCGACCCGGAGAAGCGTTACCGCAATCCGGAACACTTCGATAAGCCCGAAGCCGGCGTGACCAGCGTGCTGGTGATTGGCGATTGGCCGAGCGTGGTCAATGCGTACGAAGCAGCCGGCATCGACGTGTCGGTGAAGGAAGCCAAGCGGGCGCAGATTGTTGGTGCGGGCAATCAAGCCGAACTGGAAAAGGTGATCGCGGCTTTGCGTGCTGAGCATGGATCGATCCAGATTCTTGCTGACGGCCTGGAAGCTGGCGAAATCCATCGTCCAGAGTCTGGCGAACTGGCGTTGCGCTTGTTTGATGTGCTCGGAACCATCCATGCTTCGGTTGGAGAGCTGACCACTGAGCGTGACGGTCTGGTCCTGACTGTCGACGCGCTGCGCGAAGAGATTGGGGCCTTGAAGAAGGCCTCGATTAAGCCGCCAAGTGATGAGGCTGAAGAAATCGCGGCGCTGAAGGTAACGCTTGATGAGGCCAAGGTCCAGTATCGGGCCAACGCCTCGAAAGAATCCTTGGAAAAGCTCGTCGCTGATCTGCCCAAGGCGTGATAATGCTGGCTGCCGGTGAACCGGTGGCCGATCTCAAACCATTCCAGCGAGTTGACGCATGACACTCATCATCGAGGACGGTACCGGCAAGCCTGACGCCGAAAGCTACGCGAGCGCCGAGGATCTGGCCATGTATGCCGTGAAGTTCGGCACGGTCATCCCCGCAGGCGTTCCCGAGCAGGAAGCGTTGCTGCGCCGGGCCGCCTTGGCGATGGATGGCATGACCTGGAAAGGGCGTAAGATGAACAGCGAGCAGGCCTTGTCCTGGCCGCGCCGGGAAGTGCTGCTGGATCACGAGATCAAGCCGAACAACTACCTCCCGGCGCGCATCCAGTACGGCCAGATGGCCCTGGCTGCCGAGATCCATCAGGACGACATCGATCCTGTGGAGAAGCGTAAAGGCGCGGTCTTGCTGGATCGTGTTGAGGGCGCGGTGACGCGTCAGTATGCGGCGATTCCAAGCACCAGCAACCGCCTGTTGCCCGCTGCGCCGGACCGGCCGAGCGCTACGCAGTTTGCCGACTACCTACAGAAGCGTGGGTTGTTCGCTGTAAGGGCATGAGCTACTGTCGATCTTCAATTATGGAGGTCAACATGGCACTAAACGCAGCTGACAGAATTTCGTGGGATCGCTTCTACGCTGCAGCATTGCAGGTGGTTTATCTGGAAGCAGCATCTCTGCCAGAAGACAGCCTGAGCAAACTAAAGAAATCACACACTGTTCTGCTTGGAACGGCCGCCACAATGGCCGACCAGATGCTTGAGCAGCAACGGAAAAGATAACCTTCTGAAGTGAGCCCATCATGGCCTTCTACGACGAAATGGCCGTGATGGCTCTGGATATGATCACAGAGTTCGGTCAGCCCGTGACCATCAGCAAGACAGAGCCGGGCGAGTACGACCCTGAGACGGGCGGCGAAGCGCCGGGCGCCACTGTCGAGCAAATCGCCCAAGGCATCCTGCTTGACTTCACTGGCCAAGAATTCCAAAACAACAGTCTTATCCGGCAGGGCGACAAGAAGCTCAAGATCGCCGCGCAGGGCTTGGCCTGGGTGCCCGGCTTGCTGGACAAGGTAGTCGCGCAGGGCCGCACCTGGTCAATCGTGCCCCCGCTGAAAGAGGTCAACCCGGCCGGCACGCCGATCCTGTATGAGCTGCAGGTGCGGTCTTGAGTCGGGCGGGCACCGGGCAGTCCGGTAGCTTCGCCCTTAGCCTTGCCGATTTCGCCGCCCAAACCAGCGAGGCAATCGACGCCAGTGTGCGCGAGATCATCATCGAGGTCGGCAGCAGCCTGATTCACATGTCTCCCGTGGGTAACCCGGAGATCTGGGCGCAGAATGCCGTGGCGACGCAGTACAACAAGGCCGTCGACGACCACAACAGCGCGCTGCGCAGTGATCCGGCCAACCTCACGAAAGGCGGCAGGTTGAAGAAAGGCCGTAAGCTCAGCGACGGCATGGACATCAAGGCGCCTGAAGGCTATGTCGGCGGCCGGTTCCGTGCGAACTGGCACATATCGCTCAGCGTGGTCGAGAACGTCACCTTTGACGAGGTAGACCCGAGCGGCGCCGAAACCACTGCGGCGCTGGTGGCCGCGATGAGCGACTTCAGCGCCGGCCAGATGGCCTACATCATTAATAACTTGCCCTATGCCATTCCGCTGGAGTTCGGCCATTCCACCCAGGCCCCCGGCGGCATGGTTCGGGTCACCGTGGCTCGCTTTCAGCAGATCGTGTTGGAGGCTATCAGGAACAACCAGGTATGAGTCACGCAATCATCGCTTCGATCTACGAGGCCAAGCTCATCGTCTGGAACGCTGCAAGGTCGGAAAAGCTGAAGATCGTGTTCGAGAACACGGCCTACACGCCGGCGGATGGCGAGACCTACCTGCGAGCCTTCACCATCCCTGGGGATACCGCAAGCAACACGCTCGGCGGCGATCACCGGCTGTACACCGGCGTGTTTCAGGTCAGCATTATCGCGCCGGCGGGTACTGGCAAGACCAAGACCAACCCAATCACCACCGAACTGGTTGACCTGTTCCCGCTATATGCCAGGGACACGAAGGGCTTGGTCACAGTGGTGATCATGTCGCCAGTTGACCCAGCGCCCGGCATCACAGGCGATTCAACTTATACCGTTCCAGTTTCGTTCTTGTACCGAGCCGACACCAACTGATCCCGCCCACTGGGCAAATCCACGAACCCGCCATTGAGCGGGTTTTTTCATATCTGCAAAGAGGAAATACCCATGGGCTACAAAATTCCGGACGGCGGCACCTTCCAGCACGGTGCTACCTATGGCCCGGACATCCCGTTTTCGGCGCTGAGCAACGCGGCCGAAGCCGTGGCCACTGTAACTGGCGGCACACTGTCGGCTGGCGACATCGTGATTGTCGCTTCCGGCTGGACTCGCCTGGGCAACCGGGTTGTGCGTGTGAAGGCGGCCACTGCGACCGCCATCACCCTCGAAGGCATCGACACCACTGACCTGCAGGTTTACCCGGCCGGCTCCGGCATCGGCTCGCTGAAGAAGGTGCTGACCTGGGTACAGATTCCGCAAATCACCGATGTGGCTTTCGCAGGCGGAACCCAGAACTACCTGGATGTGGTGTTTCTGGAAGACAAGCAGGGCCGCCAGATGCCGACTGACAAGGCTGCCGCGAGCTTGGCACTTACCATTGCTGATGACCCGGGCCAGGCGTTCAACGCCATTCTGCGTGCGGCGGATGCCAGCCAGACCATTCAGGCTGCGCGCCTGAACCTGCCGGGCAACGACACGCTGTTCTACGGCGCCTTCACCTCGTTCTCCAACCAGCCGACTGTGTCTCGCAGCAACTTGCTGACCCGGACCGTGAACCTGGCGCTGCAGGGCGAACCGACCCGTTACCTGACTGCGGTGGCATAACCCATGGCAAAGATCAGAATCGCCCAGAACCCGACGTTCAAGGCCTTCGTGTCGATCCCTATCGTTGGGGGCGAGCCCGAGAAGATCGAGTTCACCTTCAAGTATCGGGATCGTCCAGGGCTTGCCGCCTTGTTCGATGAATGGACCCTGAAGCGCGACGAGGCACAGGCCGCCCTCGGCGATAAGCCTACACTTTCCGAAATCGTAGCCGCTGACACTGAGCAGCAAGCGCAGCAGATCAAGGACCTGGTGGTCGGCTGGGGCTTCGATGACAAGTTCGACGATAAGAGCATCTTGGCATTGGTGAAGTCCTGCCAAGGCGCTGCTGAGGCAGTTGTGAACGCCTACCAGAACGCATTCAGCCAGGCCCGCCTGGGAAACTGACAGACGCCGCCCGTGCACTCTACGCGCCGGCGGCACCTGCTGAACTGATGGGTCTGTTTGGGCTTTCCCCGGGTGACCTTGAAGAGGTGACCGAGGTATGGCCCTGCAACTGGCCAGCGTTTTACCTATTCAACAGGATGTCGACGCAATGGCGTGCTGGCGCCGGCGGCGCGATCGGTCTCGACTATAACTGCATCCGCGATGTGGCCGGCTTTCTCGGCATAAAGAAAAAGAAACTCGCTCAAATCTTTCCTGACCTCCAGGTGCTGGAAGGCGAAGCCCTGCGCGTTATGGCGGAGGAAAGGGAAAACAGCCCGTAACCACGGGCACTTATTCAAGGTGAGTCGATGAACATTGCAGAACTCGGCGTCAAGATCGACTCGGCCGATGCAATCCAGGCGAAAACCAGCCTGGATGAGATGGCGAAGGCCGGCGGCCGGGCCGAGCAATCCGCCGTTTCGCTAATGAACGAAATGCAGGCGCTGGAAAAGTCGCTGTCTACCAGCGCCAAAACCACCCAGGACCTGGCAAAGCAGCGCGACGCTCTCGCCAAGCTGACCAAGACCGGCGCCTATGGCGAGGCCGAGGCAGCGAAGATCTCGGCTCAGCTCGACAAGCAGCAGGTGGCCTTGGCCAAGTCGGCTATGGATGAGCAGAAGGCCCTCAACAGTCTGTTGGGTGCCATCGACCCGGCTCGCGCGGCCCTGGCCAAGCTGGATACCCAGGTCGAGCAACTGGGCAAGCACCTGGATGTCGGGCGCTTGAGCCAGGAGGATTACAACAAAGCCCTGAGCAATATCGATAAGGATTACGCAAAGCTCGAAAAAACCAATACCGGTTTCGATAAGCTGCGCCTGGGCACTCGGCAAGCTCAGGAAAACGTTGTTCAGTTGGGCAATGCATTGTCTTCGGGCGACTGGGGTAGTGGTGTTCGCGCCGTGGCTCAGTTGGGCGCTGGCGCGGGTGCAGGGGCTGTTGGCTTGCTTGCCATCCTGACACCGCTGGCTCTAGCTACCGCAGCCGTAGGCGGTCTAGCATACGCCTACCATCAAGGCAGTGAGGAGCAAGATAACTACAACAAGGCGCTGATCCTCACAGGCAATTACGCCGGTGTGAGTGCGGGCCAACTGAGCGATATGGCGCGTCAGATCAGCGCAACGGTCGGTACTACTGGCCAGGCCGCAGAGGTGCTGTCGACGCTGGCAGGCAATGGAAAGATTGCGGGTGCGAGCTTCGTTGAAATTTCAGAAGCCGCCTTGGCGATGGAGAAAGCGACGGGGAAGTCTGTAGACGCGACGGTAGCGGAGTTCGTCAAGATTGCTGAGGACCCAGTTGCTGCTGCGAAGTCTCTGAATGATCAGTATCACTTCCTGACTGCCTCGGTTTATTCACAGATTGTTGCGCTTAAGGAGCAGGGCGACACCATTGGTGCAGCGAAGCTCTTGACCGACACTTACGCCGACACCGTAAAGGGCAGGGCTGGTGAGATCACTCAGAATCTCGGCACTATCGAAAGGGCGTGGAAAGGCATCACGGATGAGGCCAAGAAGTCCCTCGACGCGATAAAAAATATTGGTCGCGATGAAGGGCCGGCCAAAAGGATCGCTGAGCTTACCCAAAGTGCGGCTTATGCTCGAAGCGTGCTCAAAGCTGATCCGGATGACACCGACGCCAAAAAGAAACTCGCGGCTTCTGAGAAGGAACTGTATCAGCTTCAGCTTATGGTCTTTGTTGGCGGTCAGCGAACCAAAGCCCAAGAGGATCAGGTGCGTGTTCAGCAGGAAGGGATTGATGCCGAGCAGAAGCTCAAGGCAATCAGCGATTCAAACCTGACCAATGCAGAGAAGCGCAATAAGCTGATCAAAGATTACCAGCGGTCAGTCGAAAATCTCCGCAAAGCAAACCCGGACAGTCCGCTCGTCCAGCCAGATTATGTGGCTAAGACGATCCAAAACATTAAGGACAAGAACAAAGACCCCGCTGTTGCTGCCGGCAGCGTGGATCTGACCGGCTTCAATGACGCGAAGAACAACCTCGCGGCCATCGCTACCGACTACAAAAACTACCAGAAGGAACTGGAAGCGGCACAAAAGGCCGGCTTGCTTTCCGAGGCTGATTACCTGTTACGACGCCAAGCTCTCATCGGCAACGAACGCGATCAGGTAACGGCAGCCTACGAGGCCGAGATATCCGCTCTGGAGGCCGCCAAGGGCAAGAAGTCCACCACTGCCGCGCAGAGCATCCAGCTGGACCAGAAGATCGCTGACGCACGCGCAGGGATGGTCAAAGCGCAGAAGGACGCTGACAGTCAGCTTGAAGTCCTGGCGACCAACGAGACCGGGCGCGTGGCCAAGCAAGAGCGCGCGATCAGCACCTACGTGCAGGCTCTGGGCCAGCAACAGCGAGCCCTGGAGCTTGCCGGCCAGCGCGCGGTTCTCGGCGTGGGTCAGGGTGACCGCCAGAACGCACTCAGCGGCGAGCTGAACAGCCAGCAAGACCGGTTTGCTCAGCAGTCGCTGGAGCTGGCCAACCAGAAGTCCGATCCGTCGCGCAATATGTCGGAGGAAGAATTCAAGCGTAAGTCGCAGGCGCTCGCAGACGCGAATAAGGCTGCCACTGACCAAATCCGGCAGAACTACGCGGATGTGGAAAATGCGCAGGGTGATTGGACCAAGGGCGCAACAGCGGCGTGGGACAACTACTTGGATTCGGCACGAAACGTCGCCGGGCAGACGAAAAGCCTGTTCGGCAACGCCTTCAGCTCCATGGAAGACGCGGTCGTCAACTTCGCTACGACAGGTAAGTTCTCGTTCGCTGACTTCACGAAGTCGGTTCTCGCTGATATGGCCCGCATTGCAACACGCCAGGCGAGTTCAGCATTGCTGAGCAGCCTGGTGGGCTCGGCAGCGAGTTACCTCGGTGGTAGCGCGGCCGGCGGCAATGGACTGGCGGCTGGGTCTGCTGGTGCCGCGTCTTCAAACCTCGGGGCTTCGGCTGGCGGCTATTCCGGTTCTTACTTCCCGCAAGCCTTAGGTGGCGCCTGGTCGGGTGGTGTGCAGATGTTCGCCGACGGTGGCGCCTTCACCAACACCATTGTCAGCAAGCCCGCAGCGTTCGGTATGGCCAACGGCAAAACAGGGATCGCTGGCGAGGCGGGGCCGGAGGCGATCATGCCGCTAACGCGGACTTCCAGCGGCAAGCTGGGCGTTATGGCCGTGGGCGGTGGTGGCGGGGTAAACCTCAGTCTCAGTATGCCGATCATCCTGACGGACAAGGAGGCCGGCCGCCCAGAGGGAGCCGAATTCGACGCCGAGCTGTTCCAGCGCAACATGGAGTCGCGCACCCGGCAAATCGCAACAGAAGAGATCGCCAAGTCTTGGCGCCAAGGCGGCGTAAGCAGCCGAAACGTAAAAGGATGATTTATGGCACTCGAACGATTCACCTGGGCGACGGAGAAGGGCGCGGAAGGGGAGATTACCCAGCGCGTCCGGACCAAAAAGTTCGGCGATGGCTATGAGCAGTCGGTCGAGGACGGTATCAACAATCAATCGGAATCCTGGCCGGTGACCTTCACCGGAATGGATACCAAGATCAAGGCGATCAGGGTGTTCCTTGATCGTCACAAGGGTGCGAAAGGCTTTCTTTGGACGCCACCCCTTGGCGAGCTTGGGCTCTACAAGTGCAACGGCTACAAACCGATTCACCGTGGCGGCCACGTTTACGCCATCACCGCCACCTTCCAGCAAGCCTTTCACCCCTGAGATAACCACCCATGGCACTGATCACGGACATCCAGAAACTGGAGCCCGGCGGCGAAATTCGCCTGTTCGAAATTGACGGGACCGAGTACGGCGCCGATTACCTCCGTTTCCACGGTCATGCTATCCCGCACACGCCAGAGGAATTGCTGGCTTACGAGGGATCTGAAGAGGACCTGCCGGCGAAGTCGATCTGGTGGCAGGGCGTCGAGTACGCGGCCTGGCCGGTGCAGATTGAGGGCATTTCCTCAAGCAGCGACGGCACTGCATCTCGGCCGACGTTCTCCGCTGGCAACATCAACGGTCGAGTGACGGCGCTGTGCCTGGCCTTCGATGACCTGCTGAAGTTCAAGCTCACTGTCCGCGAGACTCTGGCGCAGTACCTGGATGCGGTTAACTTCCCCGAGGGCAACCCAACCGCTGACCCTACCCAGGAGGCGCTGGAGATCTGGTACATCGACCAGAAAACCAGCGAAGACGGTGAGGCGGTAGTCTGGGAGCTTTCGTCCCCGGGCGAGATCGATAACCACGGACTCCCCGGCAGGCAAATGACGACCTTCTGCCACTGGGCGATGACCAACGGGTACCGTGGGCCGGACTGCGGCTACACCGGCCCGGCCATGTTCGACGACGAGGACAATCCCACAGATGACCCGGCCTTGGACCAGTGCAAGGGCTGCCTGTCGTCCTGCAAGCTGCGCTTCGGCGAGAACAACGAACTGTCCTTCGGTGGATTCCCCGCTGTATCCCTCATTGCCAGGAGCTGACTATGCGCAAGCACATCATCGTGGCCATCCAGGCGCATGCGGCAGTTGAGTATCCGCGCGAGTGCTGCGGCCTGTTGCTGGCTGTCGGCCGAGCGCAGAAATACGTCCCGTGCCGGAACATCGCTACTGAGCCGAACGAAGAGTTCCGGCTTGATCCCCAGGACTACGCCGTGGCGGAAGACCTGGGCGAAGTGATCGGCATCGTTCACTCCCACCCGGACGCAACCAGCAGGCCTTCACCGCATGACTTGGCGATGTGCGAGGCCACTGCCTTGCCCTGGCACATTCTGTCGTGGCCCGAGGGCGACATGCGCACGATCACGCCAACGGGCAGCACGCCGCTGCTCAAGCGACCGTTTGTTCACGGCGCCTGGGACTGCTGGCAGGTTTGCGCTGATTGGTATCAGCAGGAATGGGGGCTTGAGTTCGAAGCCTTCCAGCGTGTCGATGGTTGGTGGGAGAGTGCGGAGAACGCCAGCCTGTACGAGCAGCACTACGAGGCCGCCGGCTTTGTTCGCGTCGACCGACCGCAGCGCGGTGACATGATCGTCATGCATGTGGGCCGGACCGTTCACCCGAACCATGCTGGCATATACCTTGGCACCGATCCGTCGCTGCCAGGCGAAGAGTCCGGCACTTTCGGGCCTGGCCCGTTCCTACTGCACCACCTATATGGCAGGCCGTCCGAGATCATCGTTTTTGGCGGGCCGTGGCATGACCGAACGCGCCTGATCCTCAGGCACAAAGACGCAAAACAACCAACATGACGCGGCGTCGCCGCAGGAGGCGAGCGTGAGAGAGTTATCAAATTGGCTCACGGCGCAAAGCCACGTGAATCTGGCGCGCTTTGCAGAGCGGTCGCCTCAGGAATTGGAACAAGTCATCGTAACCAGCGCGATGACTGAGGCTGCCATGGAATACATCTACAGCCTTTACGATCCGTTAATGTCCACTCATCTGTTGGAAGAGGTTTTCCGGATCATGGCTGTTCTTCAGCCGAAGGCTCTGGAACGTTCAGCGTTGCCAGCCTTACCTTCTCCAGATTTCCGTCAACAACGGACATAATGTGAGGGATCGCCTCTTCAGGAAGCTCTGAAGAAATAATTCCGAAAATAGATCCGATCAATCCATGCACTTGATGCAGGCTGGACGCGATGTCGCGCAAATTTTCAAGCGTGTAAACTTTTTCACTTTCGCTCGGTTTTTTTGAAAGAGTGTTGCGAAGCAATGCTGAATCGGTGCCGGGTTCGGAGAGGTTCCATTGCCAATGCGCCACTTCGTTTCTGTAGGATGAGAGTTTCCGGTAGCTTTTGATCGTTGTCTGAATGCTTTGGCGGAGTACTGGATTCAAATGGTCCGTTTTTTCAGCCATCGTAGAAATGAAGTCAGCTATCGATGATCCTTTCAGCTTCAACTGCTGAATAAGCACGAGGTTTGTTTGTTCGTCGGTCTTGGTGAGCGCCATCATGAGGGCGGCAAGGACAGGGTCGCAGTTAGCATGAGCTACAACGATTTCTCCAATTTCCTGCTTCATTCTGTCGCTTGGCCCGGATAAAACCCCATATATTCGATCGCTACTCACATTGACCTCCAGGTCATAAACGCGCCGATATTGGCGCTATCCCAGTCCTTGGGCTTGCAGGCGTAGGGCTGTGATTAGTTGGGTAGCCGGCTTGCGATCCAGGTCAAATATGGGATGTCGTTTGCTTCAAACTGCCAACCTTGAGGCAACGCATATTTGATGAATTTATCAACGAATTTATTAATTCCGTAGGTCGCCAGAGCTGCTGAAACTTTTGAGTTGTCATTGACGTCCAGTCCAAGGACAAATTTGGCGTGCTGTAGCATAGCCCCGCGGACCCAACCGTCAATAACGTGTTGGTCTGGGCGTACGGTAGGTGCAGGGTGAGTCGGTGGCGATAGAGACATATCAAACTTCCGTGCCGGTAAGACTCTACAAACTACAACCGGCAGTTGATTACCGCCACTGGGATTCCATCCAGACTGGATGCCTGACCAGGTCAACGGAGTGGTCAGTTTTTGATCGTTGATGGCCACTTGCCTTTGTTTACAATTCAAGTCATTTTTGGCTGCCGGCCGCTCAGGAGTTGCTTAGTTTCTCAAAAAAATAGTGATTACGACGTTCAGGAGAAGGATGCCTTGATGAGTAAAAAAGGATTTTCATTGCCAGCGCTTTTGGTGTTGGTTTTGAGTCTGACGGCCTGTCAGTCAAACACGCGTGTCGCTGGGAAAACCGTAAATCAAGTCTATAACGACGCTAAAGTCACGGCGATGATTGATGCGGCAATGGAAGGGCGTACTCAAGACGTCGCTGAATTCGCCTCCCAAGGTGCTGATGTAAATAGCGTAGGTACCGATGGTACTACGCCGCTCATGTGGGCGATAAAAGCAAGAAACTGGCAGGGTACAGAGGCATTGCTTAAAGCAGGAGCCGACCCCAATTTTGCGACTGAGAAACTCAAAGGGATTTCCCCAATGTGGCTCATGTCGGGCGGTAACAGCCTAGAGGGCTTAGCCCTGATGCTTCGCTATGGGGGAGACGCAAAGGGCGATTCTCAGACAGACATGAGAGATCGACCCCTAAACCTCGCGGCCAGCGAGGGCCGACTGGAAAACGTAAAGTTACTTGTCGCTGCCGGCGCAGATATTAACGATCATGATGCTTTTGGGGGATCTGCAGCAGATGCAGCTGTAGTGAGCTCGCACTTTGAAGTCGTAGCCTGGCTGCTTGAACATGGTTACAACTACGATCTAAATAAGTTGGCCAAGCTGGTTCGGATAAGCATAGAGCCACCAGACTCCGAAGCTCAGCGATGGAAGAACAAAGTAATATCTATGCTTGAAAAGCGCGGCGTGACGCTTCCTACTCCAGTGAAGCGTGATCCCCGCCCTTAGTTTTTTGGGAGGGCTTTGCGCTGGGCTTTTTGCGTCCACTCCCGAGTGCTACAGTC
>CABHOJ010000122.1 GCA_902168195.1 uncultured Methylotenera sp. | reverse complement strand
GTATCACCACCCTGGTCGTCGCCTGGAACCTTCCCGGTGACTATTACTACGAATTGCGTGACATCATCGTGCTGGTCGGCCTCATCATCGGCATGGGCCTGACCTCGGCCGTACTGATGATCTATGGCGTCGAGTTCAGCGAGGTGATGTTCAAAGGTGTCTGGTACCGCGCTTTCAAGCGGGCTGAGCCGTTGCCCAAAGAGGAAGAGTTGTTCGTCTCCGTCCACCTCGCCTGCTACAACGAACCGCCTGCGATGGTGATCGCCACGATCGAAAGCCTGCATCGCCTGCAATACAGCAACTTTGAAGTGATCGTGATCGACAACAACACCAAGGACGAAGCCTTGTGGAAGCCGGTCGAAGCCTACATGGCGAAGTTGCCGTCGAACTTCCGTTTCTTCCACCTGCCGCATTGGCCAGGCTTCAAGGCCGGCGCGCTAAACTTCGCGCTGCAGCAGACCGACGCGCGGGCACAGGTCATCGGGGTGGTGGATGCGGATTACGTCGTGACGCCGGACTGGCTGGGGGCGCTGGTGCCACACTTCAAGGATACGCAAGTCGCGGTGGTGCAGGCGCCACAAGCCCATCGCGAATGGGAGAACAATTTCTTCCGCCGAATGTGCAACTGGGAGTTCGAGGGCTTCTTCCGTATCGGCATGCATCACCGCCATGAACGTAACGCACTGATCCAGCACGGCACCATGACCTTGGTACGCCGACAGTCGCTGGACGAGGTCGGCGGCTGGGCTGAGTGGTGCATCTGCGAAGACACAGAGCTCGGCCTGCGTCTGCTCGAAGACGGCTATGAATTGCGTTATATCGACGAGACCTTCGGCCGCGGCCTGACGCCGACCAACTTCAAGGCATTGAAATCACAGCGATTCCGCTGGGCGTTCGGGGCCATGCAGATATTGAAACACCATCTACCGAAACTGCTCGGGAAGTCGACACTGAACTTTGGCCAGCGCTATCATTTCCTGACAGGCTGGTTCGGCTGGCTGGGCGACGCCTTGCAGCTGATCTTTACCATGGGTTCCATCGGCTGGACGCTGGCCATGCTCGCGTTCCCGAAATCCTTCAGCCTGCCGGTGTCCATCATGCTGACCCCCATCATCTGCTTCCTCATCATCAAGGCAGCGCTGGGGCCTGTGTTATACCGAAAGACCATGCATTGCGGCTGGAAGGATATCTTTGGTGCCTCGTTGGCCAGCCTGGGCCTATCCCATGCCATCGCGCGCGGTGTCATGCAGGGCATCGTACAGAAACACGGCGTATTCAAGCCTACGGTTAAGGGCAAGGGCGCCAACGCCGGGTTGAAACAATTGCTGGAGCCGGTGCGTGAGGAATTCCTGCTACTGCTGGGATTGATCACCTGCAGTCTGGCGATGCTGGTGTCGCGGGGCTTGAACAACATCGACGCCCAGTTGTGGGTGGCGATGCTGAGCCTGCAGTCACTGCCCTATTTCAGTGCTGTCGCCTGCCAACTGATCGCTCAGTTGCCGGACCGTACGCCTGCGAGCAAGGCTGCCCCGATCATCCCTGCCTGATCGCTGCTCGCCGATACCGTGACCGAGACCTGGTTCCGCAACGCCGGAATCAGGTCATGCTGAAAACGACGGTGGAACGTCGCTTGCATGAGATGCCATGCACCGCTCATGCCGCCACCGATGAGGACATGACCCACATCCACCACCTTGACGATATGCGCCAGGCCCTGCCCCAGGCAGGTGCCGGCCAGTTCGTAGGCGTAACGGGCATGAACATCCCCTGCCTTGGCCGATTCGGCGATCTCATGGGCGCGCTTCTCCTGACCGGTCGCCAACTTGTAGGTCGTACTGACGCCTGTCGCTGAAGCATACTGCTCCATACAACCACGATTGCCGCAGCCGCATACCCTTCCATCCGGCTCGATCGTCAGATGTCCGATCTCCATCGCCATCCCATGCTGGCCCTCCAGGATGCGGTCTGCGTACACCAGCCCACCGCCGATCCCGGTACCCAAGCCGACATAGATCAGATAGTCGGCATCGATCGGGTTCAAACGGTATTCACCATAAGCGGCGGCGGATGCATCGTTCTCGACGACCACGGGTAAGCCGATGGCACGGCCGAGGTCCCCAGCCAAATCGACGTGGCATAACCCTGGCAGGTTGGGCGATTGCGTCAACACCCCATCCTTCGGGTTGATGAATCCGGGGAAGCCGATACCGACAGCCGCGATGTCGGGAAATCGACGGATCACTTCGGCGACCCCATCGCGCATCAAGGAGATGATCATCGGCCAGGCAATCTCCGGCGTGTGGGTTTTGCAAAGATAAGTGAAATCAGCCTGGGTTCGATGCTCATGGACGACCCGGCCCTCCTGCACGACACCGATGCGCAGATTGGTCCCGCCGACATCGATACCAAGCAGGGTCTTCATGAAGTGATCATATTAAGTTGATATTGCAACCCATTGTTTATATGAGTTCTATTTTTATGTCGATACGCTCGGTTAACGATTCTGCGGACCACATTAGCTCCAATGTCACTGCCTGCATGATCTTCTCGAACCCCGCCTCGGATTGCGACACCGAGAAATGCGGCTGGCTGCTGAAGGCGCATGGAACCGAGCAGGATAGTGCGATCGCACCGCCCAGCACCTCATCCTCAAGAGCGATGTTCTTCAATCCGCCGAACTTGAAGGTCTGCCCGAATCCGCCCGGGATATTGTCGCCGATACGGAATCGCCCTGCCGGCCCATCGCAACTGGGCATCGCCAGGTTGATCTCGACCATGAAGCTGCCTTCCGGCGGTTTGGTGAAGCTGTAACTGACGATCAGCGCCTCGTCATCCAGACTGATCTTCTTGTGGATCTCCCCGCCGCGCAGCGCCGCCTTGAACTCGACGGCCTTGCCCGTGCCCGGCTTGCGGTAATGCGGCCGGATCACCTCGCCCTGCGGCAGGATCCAGCTGTCGCAGAACAGCGATTTGCGATAGGTATCGGTGCTGAGATCGGCCTGGGTGATCTCATGCTTGAAACTGACGCGCTCGTGCGGGTTGGCGATGCCTGCGCCGTCATGACCATGGTCAGGCTCCGCATGGACCTTGCGATGATAATGCTCGGCCTGCCTGGTCAAGGTGTCGCCGAAGTTATGGCACAGCCTATAGCTGTCGAATTCGCAGATAGAAGCCGTGCCGTCCAGGCGGATGATGGACTGTAGCGCGCCATTCTGCAGGAATATCTCGTCGTATCCGTCAAGATCGACATCGCCCGTGACCTTGGCGGGACGTTCCGTCACCTTGTCTAGCAGGGATTCCAGCTTGATAATGGCGTGATAAACGGCGCGCCTGAGATGCGGCAGATACAAGCCACCGAACAAGCCATGCCAGTACGCGTCATTAGCCTGTGCTTCGTAGAGGCACACCAGCATCTCCGGGGTCTGCTTGTTGGCAGGTAGTCCGTGATAACGCCGGGACAGGCTCAGCATGCGCTTATGCATCCAGTTGGATTCCGGATAGCGCATGAAGAAATTACGCCAGATACCGCCACGCACGTAGGGCTTGGTGACGTCGTAACGCCCGGAATACTTTTCCTGCGCCACCAGATCGGCATAGTGGTGCGCAGCAGGCACCGGCAGGGTCCATTCGTTCATTTCGATATACGAGGTGGTCGGCAGGTAAACGACGCCCCGGGTCTTGGCCATGGCGTGGTAATCGCTGTAGCGCATGGGCTTGATGATCGACGAATTGAGCACGCCTTCGATAAAGTCCTTCAGCCAGCCGCGTTCATAGACCCACTCGTAGGTCTCCGGCCAGATGCCGAACTTCTCGATATCGTCGAAGTAGATGGCAGCAGACTGCTTGCTGTCATCCGCGAGACTCTCCAGATGGCTGACGACCTCGTTCGCCGGCGAGAACGGCAAACGGTAGCGCAGGGCTTCGGAGATCGGGAACAGGTCGATCTGGCGCCCATCCTCTTCCGTCGAGTAGTAACCATTGAGCTGATCGCCGCCCTTGCCTGCGCACATGAAGTGGTAGTCATCGACCGTCACGTAACGTATGCCGGAATCGGCCAGCGACGGCACGACCGAGGATTCCCAGACGCGCTCCGTAAGCCATGCGCCGTGGGGTGTCTCACCCAGCTTCTGCTTCAGGTATGTGGATAGCTGCGTGATCTGGCCGACCCGGTCTGCCGAGGGGATGGAAGCCAGGACAGGTTCCGTGAAGCCGGCACCGAACAATTCCGCCTGCTCCCGTTCGACCATCTCTTTCAGCAAGGCCATATCCTTGGGGAAATGCTTGAGCATGTATTCCAGCAACCAGCCGCTGAGATGGATGGCAAAACGGAAATCCGGATATTGATGCAGCACACGCAGGAATGGGCCGTAACAGCGGTTGTGTGCATCATCGAGGACGCTTTCGAAATTGCCTACAGGCTGGTGGGCGTGCACACCCAGAAGTAATGCGACGGTCTTAGCCAAGATCGGCTCTCCACAAGATGGTATTGATGATGGTTGTTAGGGTCATGGTTGTTAGGGTTATGGTCGTTGGATCAGGCTTCCTGCCCCCTGCGCATGGTACCGCCTACGGCAGGATCACCGGCCCCCATACTGATCGGTCGATTCAGCATGTCGGGAACGGTCAGTTTCAGCAAACGGTAGAGGTTAGAGAGGTTGCGACGATAAAGACGGTCGAAGCTATCGACGCTGATGGCGGAGTTGTAGTCGCCGAACCACCAGAACCAGTCGGAGCCTTCGCAGATCGCCAGCTGATGGGCGCAGGCGGCTTGCTCCTGTTTGCTGAGGGTACCTGCCTGGATCGCCCGGTCGAAATTCTTCTTCGCTTCACATAGCAGATCCCAGCCCAGATTCTTGTCCGTGCTGCCGATCCAAGTGCTGAAGCTGCCATAGACCCAGCTCCCGGCGGCGACCGCCGGCAAGGTTTTCAGCTCGATCTCCTTGCCTGTCTTGGTCTTCTCCACGATCTCACTGAAGGTCGTCATCTCGATATCGGGATGCTCGACCAGCGCCGCATAGAGCTCGCTGAGGAAATAGTAGCCGTTGTAGGGATAGTATTCCCAGGCATTCTCGCCATCGAGGATCACGCTGACGACCGGGCTTTGCAGGCTGGTATTGCCGGCATGGATCGCTTCCAGGGAGGCGACGAAGTCATTGACCGCATCCCCGGCATGGAATTTGGAATACTCGAAACCAATCTTGTCGGAGAGATTGTCGTCGCGGAAGAAACACTGGATCTCGTGATTGCCGTCGGTCACGCGGTACGGCCGGTAGAGATATTCCTCACGTGGCGGCAGATCCGAGCTGTCGAAGGATTTATAGAGGCTGTTGGCGAGCACCCCTTCGCCCGTGGCCGCCCACTGCAGGCCATGCTCGGCCATCAATGACAAGGCCGCGTGGGATACGCCGCCTTCCGCCGGCCACATCCCCACTGGAGTTTCGCCGAACCTTGCCTTGTGCGAGGCCTGGGCCGCTTCGATGTGTGCGCGTGCCCGCAGTCGCCCACCGGGATATTGCGGGCAGCGCGGCAAAGGCGCGTACGGCATGGCATCGCGCGTGCATTTGAAATCGAGTAGCAACGGCAGGATAGGATGGAAATGTGGGGTGCTCGAGATCTCGATGCAGCCTTTTTGCTGCAGCTTCTTGTAACGCGGGATGAGGTCGGTGATCAATTCCCCGATCAGGTCGAACAAACTGACACGGTCCTTGACGCTGAACTGGCTCCCCTTCTGCATCAGGCTTTGCACCAGCTTGTTGTTGCGGCGGATGCTCTCACCGGTCCACGCCAGGTGATACCACACCAGCAGGTCGGCCATGTACTGGCCGGAGAGGTAATTGAATGCGGTCTGGCCCTGATGCTCGAGCCCGCGGTAGATGTCATGCAGGCTCTGATAATGGGCGAATGGCGCCAGCATCTTCTCATGATGGCTCTTGAAGCAGCTATCGATGATGAGGCAACGCTGCTCCCCGTCGATATTGTCGAGATCCTCCAGCGACAGCAACTTCAACAAAGGGTCCAGGATCTTCCCGGTCTTGAACTGCTCAGCGTAGTCCTCCAGTTGATCCAGCAACACCGGTACGAAGTTGAAGGTGACCTTCGCCTTGGGATTCTGCTCGATGTGGTACGCCATATCGGTGTAATCCTTGATGGCGTGGAGGTAGGACCACGGCAGTACGTATTCTCCACTGAGCGTGTCGCGATAATCCGGCTGGTGCATATGCCAGTAGAGATTGAGATAAAGCTTGGGCTGCGCCGATGTCATGTCAAAACCTTAAAAAAGAAACCTATGACCCGGAGCGACCGGGTCTTGCTAGCGTGCGTGGTGCAAGGACTGCCCTAACATGTCGGGCGTCACGAGCGTGATACCTTTCTCGGACACATGGAAGCGCTTGCGGTCCTGCTCGGGATTGAGGCCGATCTCCATCCCATCGGGGATACGTGCCCCCTTGTCGACCACGACGCGCTTGAGCGTGACGTAGCGACCGATATCGACGTTCGGCAGGATGACCGAATCCTCGATGGTGCTGTAGCTGTTCACCCGCACGTCGGAGAACAGTACTGAACTCGTTACTTGTGAGCCGCTGATGATGCAACCACCTGAGATCAGAGAATCGGTCGCGGAACCGCGCCTATCGTCGTTATTGAAAACGAACTTCGCCGGCGGCAACTGTTCCTGATACGTCCAGATCGGCCAGTTGCGGTCGTAGAGGTTCAACTCCGGCACCACCTTGGTCAACTCCATGTTCGCTTCCCAATAAGCATCTACCGTACCAACATCACGCCAGTAATAGTTGCCATCGGCAGCACCAACGCAACTGTCGGTGAAACGATGCGCGAACACGCGGTATTTCTTGATCATCCTCGGGATGATGTCCTTGCCGAAATCATGGGTGGACGTGTGATCATCCGCATCACGGATCAATTGTTCATAAAGGAACGAGGAGTTGAACACGTAAATCCCCATGCTGGCGAATGCCTGCTCGGGATTGCCCGGGATGGTCTTGGGATGATCGGGCTTCTCCTCGAACTCGGTGACGCGGTCACTATCGTCGACACCGATCACGCCGAATGCCTTGGCATCCTCGAGTGGCACGTTGATGCAGGCGATGGTCATGTCCGCCTTGTTACGGACGTGCGAGGCCAGCATCTGGCCATAATCCATCTTGTAGATATGATCGCCCGCGAGGATGAGGACGAATTCCGCACCAACTTGGCGCAGGATATCGAGATTCTGGAAAACGGCATCCGCCGTACCCTTGTACCACTCCTCCTCGATGCGCTGCTGGGCTGGCAAAAGCTCCACGAACTCATTGAACTCGCCGCGGAGGAAGCCCCAACCGCGCTGGATATGCTGCAGCAGGCTATGCGATTTGTACTGGGTGACGACACCGATACGACGGACGCCGGAATTCATGCAATTGGACAGAGGGAAATCGATGATGCGGAACTTGCCGCCAAACGGTACGGCAGGCTTGGCGCGCCAGTCCGTGAGGTTCTTGAGCCGGCTACCGCGGCCGCCAGCCAAGATCAGTGCCAGCGTATTTTTTGTTAAGGCACTGATGAAACGCGAAGATGATGATTCCTGCTGCATTTTTATCCCCTCTGTTTTATAGTTTGACATTCGCTGTGATGTCAATGGAGCGTCTAAAGGCTTGTTCCGCCTAGTTCTAGCGCCTTGACTGCATTATAGACACGATAATTGACGGCTCGCCATAGGACTGGCCTGACATTCCCAAAAATAATTTCAGACGGAAAATTTTGCCTAAATCCAAACCAGATCAGCAGTTAGCCCGCATCCTCGACGCCAGACACCATGACCCATTTTCATACCTAGGGTTGCATGAGAGCGCTGGCAAGCACGTATTCAGGGCATTTCTGCCGCATGTAGACAAGCTTTGGCTCAAAACGGTGCAAGGCTGGCTACCGGTGCCACTTTGTGACGCCAACGGTTTTTTCGAGTGGCTGGGCGAAGAGGAAGTTCAACGTCCCTGTTTGATCCGGACTGAGCAAGGCGAGCACCAGTCAGAACATATCGACCCCTACTCGTTCACCCCGACCTTGTCGGCAGATGAGCTCTATCTGTTTGGCGAAGGCCGTCTTAAACTCGCCTACAAAACGCTAGGGGCGCATCTTTTTACGCATCAGGGTATCGAGGGCGTCAGGTTCGCCGTATGGGCGCCGAATGCCGAGCGCGTCAGTGTCGTCGGTAATTTCAATCAGTGGGATGGGCGTGTGCATCCGATGCGCGCGCAAGGCTCGAGTGGCGTCTGGGAGATCTTTCTCCCCGGACTAGGCGCGGAAGAGCTCTACAAATTCGAGATCCGGCATCGCCATACCGGCCACATCATGGTCAAGACCGACCCTTATGGCTTCAGTTTCGAACAGCGTCCCGGAACAGCTGCCAAGACGACTGTCACCGAAGGCTATCAATGGGGCGACCAGAACTGGCTCAAGCAACGGGCAGACGCGGATTGGCTGCACGCCCCGTTTAACTGTTACGAGATCCACGCAGGCTCATGGCGGCGTGATGGGGATAGTCGCTTCCTCAACTACCGAGAGCTGGCCGATCAGCTGGTGCCCTATGTGAAAGAGATGGGGTACAGCCATATCGAGTTGCTACCGATCTCCGAACACCCGCTCAATGAATCCTGGGGCTACCAGACCACCGGCTATTTCGGCGTCACCAACCGTTTCGGCACGCCGGACGACTTCCGCTACCTGGTCGATATAGCGCATCAGGCTGGTATCGGCGTGATCCTCGACTGGGTGCCCGGTCACTTCCCGAAGGACGACTGGGCCCTCGCCCGCTTCGATGGGACCGCGCTCTATGAGCACGAAGACCCGCGCATCGGCGAGCACCAGGAATGGGGCACCTACATCTTCAATTATGGCCGGAATGAAGTACGCAACTTCCTGCTGGCCAACGCTTATTACTGGCTCAACGAATTCCATATCGACGGTTTGCGCGTCGATGCCGTCGCTTCCATGCTGTATCTGGACTATTCCCGCAAACCAGGGGAATGGGTGCCCAACCAGTTCGGCGGCCGCGAGAACCTCGATGCCATCGACTTCCTCAAGCAGCTGAACGTCATGGTGCACGAGGATTTTCCCGGCGCGCTGACCATCGCCGAGGAATCCACTGCGTGGCCCATGATCTCCCGCCCCGTCTATCTTGGCGGCCTGGGTTTCTCGATGAAATGGAACATGGGCTGGATGAACGATACGCTGGCCTATATCGAGCACGACCCCATCCACCGTCGCTACCATCACGACAGCCTGACGTTCGGGCAGTTGTATGCCTACAGCGAGAACTTCGTGCTGCCGTTCTCGCATGATGAGGTCGTGCACGGCAAACACTCCTTACTGGACAAGATGCCCGGCGATACCTGGCAGAAATTTGCTAACATACGTCTCTTGTTGACGTACCAGATGACCATCCCGGGCAAAAAGCTCAACTTCATGGGCAATGAATTCGCCCAGGGGCGTGAGTGGAACGTGAATACCAGCCTGGACTGGCACTTGCTCGGTACGCACTGGCACCAGGGCGTGCAACAGCTCAACCGCGACCTGAACCATCTTTATATGCGTTTGAAGCCGCTACATGACCTCGATTTCGAGCATCAGGGCTTCGACTGGATCGATTGTCGCGATACCGACCATTCGATCATCAGCTATCAGCGTCGCGACCGGGATGGCGGTTTTGTAGTGATTTTGTTAAATTTCACTCCCGTCCTGCACCAAGGCTACCGGATCGGTGTGCCTGCCGCAGGTGATTACATCGAATTATTTAACAGTGACGCCGCGTGTTACGGCGGCAGCAACCAGGGCAACGGCGCCGGGTTGAAGACAGAAGCGACCCCATGGATGGGGCATGCACAATCATTGCTGGTCACGATCCCGCCACTGGCCGGGGTCATACTCCAGCGCAAATAAAACTGAATTAGATCGACCTTTACGGAATACATGATAAATCTGACCCAATACCCCGTTTGGCATACCTTATGCCAGCATCAGCAAACGGTTGCGCCTTTGCATATGCGCGATCTATTCGCGCAGGACAAGCAACGCTTCGAGAATTTCAGCCTGAAATTCGACGACCTGCTGCTCGATTACTCCAAGCATCGCATCACGAAAGATACGCTGCCCCTGCTGTTCCAGCTTGCCCGCGAAGCCGATATCGAAGGCTGGCGCGAACGCATGTTCAATGGCGAAAAGATCAATATCACCGAGAACCGTGCGGTGTTGCATACCGCATTACGTAATCGCAGCAACAAGCCGGTGATGCTGGATGGCAGAAACGTGATGGAAGACGTCAATCGCGTGCTGGCCCAGATGCGTGATTTCAGTGAACGTGTGCGCAATGGCCAGTGGCTGGGCTATACCGGCAAGCGCATCACCGATATCGTGAATATCGGGATCGGCGGTTCCGACCTCGGTCCTGTGATGGTATGCGATGCGCTCAAGCCCTATGCCAGCAAGGACATCCGTGCGCATTTCGTATCCAACATCGACGGCGCCCATCTCATGCGGGCGTTGGAGCAATGCAATCCGGAAACCACACTATTCATCGTGGCCTCCAAGACTTTCACAACGCAAGAGACCATGACCAACGCGCAGTCTGCGCGTGCCTGGTTCCTCGCGACCGCCAAGGACCAAGCCCACGTTTCCAAGCACTTCGTCGCCCTGTCGACCAATGCCAAGGCGGTGAAGGAATTCGGCATCGATACCGCCAACATGTTCGAGTTCTGGGACTGGGTGGGCGGTCGTTATTCACTGTGGTCGGCCATCGGCCTCTCCATCGCCATCTACATCGGCATGGATAACTTCGAGGAGCTACTCGCCGGCGGTCACGACATGGACCGGCACTTCCGTAGCGCCCCGCTGGAGCAGAACATGCCGGTGATCATGGCGCTGATCGGCATCTGGTATAACAACTTCTTCCATGTCGATAGTCACGCCATCCTGCCCTACGACCAAGGCATGTCACGCTTCCCTGCCTATCTGCAACAGGCGGACATGGAGAGCAACGGCAAATTCATCACGCGCGAGGGCAAACGCGTCCACTACAAGACAGGCTCGGTCATCTGGGGCGAAGCCGGCACCAACGGCCAGCATGCGTTCTATCAGCTGATCCACCAAGGCACGCAGATCGTCCCTTGCGATTTCCTGATGCCCGTACACAGCCATTACAAGATCGGCGATAACGGTCATGCTCACCACAAGATCCTGCTGGCCAACTTCCTGGCGCAGACCCAGGCCTTGATGCTGGGCAAGACCACGGAACAGGCACGCGCGGAACTGGAAGCCCAAGGCATGTCCGGCGAGGCGCTGGAGGCATTGTTGCCACACAAGACCTTCGACGGTAATCGCCCGACCACGTCCATCCTGTTCGACCAGTTGACGCCCAGGACTTTGGGCAAGCTGATCGCGCTCTATGAACACAAGATCTTCGTCCAGGGCATCATCTGGGACATCAACTCTTACGACCAATGGGGCGTGGAATACGGTAAGCAGATCGCGCAACAGATCCTGCCGCAGTTGACCTCCAATGGGGCCGTCACCGATTTCGACAGCTCGACCAATGGTCTCATCAATCACACGAAGAATATGATTTAATAGATTGATAAATATAAAAAAGGCAGCCATTGGCTGCCTTTTTTATTGCTGTCGCGTTCGTTATTACATCAACGCAGCTTGAGACTGCCGGAGGAGATCGTATTCGCCAGGCTTGCGCCGAATTTCTTGGCGAAACGGTCTGCCAATCCTTCACGCATGGTGAAATCGACGATGTTCTCCTGCTTGATGACTTCGCGCGCGACGTAGTCTGAACTGCCGTAAGCATCCGCCAAGCCCATGGCGATGCTGTCCTCGCCTGTCCAGAACAGGCCGCTGAACGTCTCCGGCGTCTCCTTCAATCGCTTGCCACGACCGTCGCGCACGACCTTGATGAACTGTTGGTGGATCTGGTCGAGCATCTTCTGCGCATACTGCTGATGCTTGGGATCGACAGCAGAGAACGGGTCGAGGATAGCCTTGTTCTCGCCTGCCGTCATCAAGCGGCGTTCCACGCCCAGCTTCTGCATGGTGCCCGTGAAACCGAAGCCGTCCATCAGCACACCGATGGAGCCGACGATGCTGGCCTTATCGACGTAGATCTTGTCGGCCGCAGCGGCGATGTAATAACCGCCAGAGGCACAGATATCCTCGACCACGGCATACACCGGGATGTTGGGGTGCAACTTGCGCTGGCGCTTGATCTCGTCATTGATCAATCCCGCTTGCACCGGACTGCCTCCCGGGCTATTGATACGCAGGATGATGCCTTTCGTACGCTTGTTCTCGTAGGCATCCTTGATGCTGGAGATGACGGAATCCGCGTTCACGGTATCGTCGCTGCCGATGACGCCCTGAATATCGATCAGCGCGGTGTGTTCGACACTCGCGTTCGAGCCTTCGCCGATCCAGTCCATGGCATAGAAGAGCAGGACGAAGAGGTAAATGAAGGTCAGCGATTTAAAGAAGATGCCCCAGTGACGCGCGCGTCGCTGTTCCTTGATGGCCGAGAACGCCAGTTTTTCGATGGTTTGACGTTCCCAATGATCTTGCTCAGACATGATGCCGGGTTTCCTTGTTGATTGAATCGAGATTGATCACGACTTGTTGATTCCGTTCAAAAACGTCGATCGCCTGCAGTCGTTGGCCTTTGCATGGGCCCATGACGCAGTGACCGTTCGTTGGCTCATAATGTGCG
The DNA here is from genome assembly GCA_902168195.1 of uncultured Methylotenera sp. Taxonomy (GTDB): domain Bacteria; phylum Pseudomonadota; class Gammaproteobacteria; order Burkholderiales; family Methylophilaceae; genus CABHOJ01. The sequence continues at coordinate 1,106 of CABHOJ010000122.1, read as the reverse complement.
CCGTGAGTCGCACAGATGAGGTAATCCTTGCTGTAATTGAAGAAATCCCCCTCGTTCCAGTCCAGTTCGACCGGGATATGGGCGCAGCGATTGACGTAGGCGTGGGCCTTGCCTGCGAACCTGACGACAAAACCGGTCGTCCGCTCACCCAACTCCGGCAAGTCGAAACGCACGCCCCGCCCTCGTTCTTCCAGCGCCTGGCTTGGGCAGATCACGCGTTCATTATCAGCCATTGGTTCACTTTAGCAAATTCGTCGAAATGTGCCAGCGGCGCATGCGGTAACAGATGCTCCACGGGATGCGCGCCGTAAGTCACGCCTAGACTGGCGACATTGGCATTCTGCGCCATCTGTAGATCGAAACTGGTGTCGCCGATCATCAGCGTACGCTCCGAGCGCACGGCGAACTCGTCCATCAGTTCCAACAGCATCTGGGGATGGGGTTTGGAATGGCATTCGTCGACGCAGCGCGTGCCATGGATGTGCGGCTTCAAGCCGCTCTGCTCCAGCGCGCGGTTCAAGCCATTGCGTCCCTTGCCGGTTGCCACGCCAAGCAGATAGCCTTTTCCCGCAAGCGCGGCCACCGCGTCGTAAGCGCCTTCGAATAGGGGGATATCGTTCTCTTGCGCATGGTAATGATGCGCATAACGTGCGATCAGATGATCGAGCTGCGCAGGCGCAAGTTCGCCGAAGAGTCGAAAGATCGCCTCGCGCAAACCAAGGCCGATGATGCTGCTCGCCGCCTGCTTTCCAGGGACAGGCAACCCTGCTTCTTCGGCGGCGCGCCGGATGCTCTGGATGATGATGCTGGTCGAGTCGGCAAGCGTACCATCCCAGTCGAACACGATCAGATCGTATTTTCTACTCATGGGATGCAGTTTCCAGCATCTGCATGAAGCGTTCGAGTTCTTTCGGTAACGGCGCGACCAGCTTGAGTTTTTCGCCTGACAAGGGATGCCGGATACCGGTCTCGGCGGAATGCAGGAACATGCGCTTGAGGCCCTTTTTCTGTAAGGCCTTGTTCAGCGCGAAGTCACCGTACTTATCGTCACCCGCAATCGGGAAGCCAAGATGCGCGAGCTGCACACGCAGCTGATGGGTGCGGCC
>CABHOJ010000121.1 GCA_902168195.1 uncultured Methylotenera sp. | reverse complement strand
CTTCCGGCCCAAAGAAGATGCCTGTCAACGAAATCACGATGAGCAATAGGGGCGCGATGGAGAACATGGCGTAATAAGCCAGCGCCGCGCCCATGCTCTGCGCGTAATCATCGTTCCATCGCTGGATACTTTCGGTACATAGACTCCAAAGATGCCTTGGCGCCATGAGAACTCCTTGAATAGGATTATCAGACCTATCAAAGGTGACTCCTGATCGCATGAAAAATTCATGACGCTTCGGGTTATATCCGGCAGAACAACATTGATTTGAAAACAGAGGGAAAGAAAAAGATGGGGTGGCTGATGGGGCTCGAACCCACGACAACTGGAATCACAATCCAGGGCTCTACCAACTGAGCTACAGCCACCATTGAAACTGACGGGTCAGAATCTTGGCCTGCCCGACAGGAATCGAACCTGTAACCCCCAGCTTAGAAGGCTGGTGCTCTATCCGGTTGAGCTACGGGCAGATTGTCGGGCAATCTAGACACTACAGAGAAACTGGTCGGGGTGGAGAGATTTGAACTCCCGACATCCTGCTCCCAAAGCAGGCGCGCTACCAGGCTACGCTACACCCCGAGGGCGTGAAATATAGCCTAAACGAGCCTTCTGGTCAAATTCTATCTGTTAAAATAGCGCTTTTATTAGCTCACGCAGATATGTCCGCTCAAATCATTAATGGCAAAGCGATTGCCGAAAGCACACTGGATGAGATCAAGTCACGCATCGAGGTGCGGGTAGCTGCCGGCCTGCGCGCGCCTGCACTCGCGGTGATCTTAGTCGGCGCTGATCCTGCTTCCGCCATTTATGTCCGGAATAAGCGACTGGCATGCGAAAAGGTCGGGATCCGCTCGGTGGCCCATGAGTTACCCGCGACGACGACCGAGGCTGAACTACTCACCCTGATCGATAGCTTGAATGCAGATAACGACATCGATGGCATTCTCGTGCAATCGCCGCTACCGAGCCATATCAGTGAGAAGCGCCTGATCGAACATATCAGTGCCGACAAGGATGTGGACGGTTTCCATCCTTATAACATCGGCAGCCTGGCTGTGCGTGAACCCAGGCTACGTTCCTGCACACCCTATGGTGTCATCAAATTGCTCAACGCAACAGGCATCGATCTGATGGGCCAGGACGCAGTCGTCGTTGGCGTTTCGAACCATGTCGGCCGACCGATGATTCTGGAACTGCTATTGGCCGGCTGTACCGTCACCGGCTGTCATCGTCATACCAAAGACTTGGCTACGAACGTCGGGCGTGCGGATATCGTCGTAGCCGCCGCAGGTAAGGCAGGCTTGATCAAGGGGGAATGGATCAAGCCAGGCGCTATCGTGATCGACATCGGGATCAACCGCATGCCGGACGGCAAGCTTAGCGGTGATGTCGACTTCAATGTAGCGAAGGAACGTGCCAGCTGGATCACGCCCGTGCCCGGTGGCGTTGGCCCCATGACCGTCGCCACCCTCATGGAGAACACCCTGATGGCACTAGAACTCAGGGAATCTGCCAGAATCGGATAAATCCTTTATCTATCAGCAAAAATTCCCATTATTCCGCAATAAGTATCGCTTTTGCATCGCCTGTCTAATCGGTGTAAACTTGCGCCTGCTTTATTTTTCTGTTAATCGCAACGCGAACTTTCAAGGCAACCATGGCTGAAGAAATCACCAGACAATTCGTTCCCTACGTGGCCAAGGCCAACGAGGAATACATGAACGACAAGCAACTCGATCATTTCCGAAAGATTCTGAACGACTGGAAGGCTGAACTGAGCCACGACATCGACCGCACCGTGCACACCATGCAGGATGAGGTCACCATGTTTGCCGACCCTAACGATCGTGCCAGCCAGGAATCCGACATGGCCCTCGAATTGCGCAATCGCGACCGTGAACGCAAATTGATCAAGAAGATCGACGAGACACTCGCCAAGATCGACGAACACGACTATGGCTACTGTAACAGCTGCGGTATCGAGATCGGCCTCAAGCGACTTGAAGCCCGTCCGACCGCGACTTTGTGTATCGACTGCAAGACCCTCGACGAGATTCGCGAGCGCCAAGTAGCTAAATAATAGCTATGATCCCATCCTGAATAGCTCTTCAGGATGGGCAGCAATAAAAAAGGCCGGGTTACCCGGCCTTTTTTATTGAGCTAACTGACGATCTCAGCGCGACTACTCGGCAGGTGTTTCTGCTTTTTCTTCTGCCGCTGGTGGATCGATCAATGCCTTCATGCTCAAGCGTACACGGCCCTTTTCATCAGCTTCGACGACCTTGACCTTAACGACTTGACCTTCCTTCAGGAAATCAGCTACCGCATTGACGCGCTGGTGTGCGATCTGTGAGATATGCAGCAGACCGTCCTTACCTGGCAGCAGTGAAACGATGGCACCGAAATCCAGGAGCTTGATGACTGTACCTTCGTAGGTCTGGCCGATCTCGACTTCTGCGGTGATGGCTTCGATGCGCTTTTTGGCTTCTTCACCGGCTTCCGCGCTCAGACAGCCGATCTTGATCGTACCGTCATCCTCGATATCGATCGTGGTGCTTGTCTCTTCCGTCAGTGCGCGGATCACGGCACCACCCTTGCCGATCACGTCACGGATCTTTTCCGGATTGATCTTCATGGTGATGATGCGAGGTGCGAAGGCAGACAGTTCCTGACGCGTTTCGCTCATCGCGTCCTTCATGATGCCGAGGATGTGCATACGGCCTTCTTTCGCTTGGGAAAGAGCGACTTGCATGATCTCGGCAGTGATGCCGGTGATCTTGATGTCCATCTGCAAGGCGGTTATCCCATCTTCGGTACCGGCCACCTTGAAGTCCATATCACCCAAATGATCTTCGTCACCCAGGATGTCGGTCAACACGGCAACACGGTTACCTTCCTTGATCAGGCCCATGGCGATACCTGCGACATGCGACTTGACCGGAACACCGGCGTCCATCAGGGCCAGGCAGCCACCACAGACAGAAGCCATGGAGCTGGAACCGTTGGATTCAGTGATCTCGGAAACGACACGGATGGTATATCCGAATTCTTCCTGGGTAGGCAGTGCAGCGATCAGCGCGCGCTTAGCCAGACGACCATGGCCGATCTCCCGACGCTTCGGCGTACCGACACGGCCGGTTTCGCCAGTGGCGTACGGAGGCATGTTGTAGTGCAGCATGAAGCGGTCGGCGTACTCGCCCTGCAGAGCGTCGATGATCTGCTCGTCACGACCGGTGCCCAGCGTGGCCACGACCAGTGCTTGCGTCTCACCGCGTGTGAACAGCGCAGAGCCGTGGGTACGTGGCAGGACACCTGTGCGGATGCTGATAGGACGCACGGTACGGGTATCACGCCCATCGATACGTGGTTCGCCGTTGAGGATCTGGCTACGCACGACCTTGGCTTCCAAATTGAACAGCGCGGACTTGATCTCGTTGGCTTCGCTCGTCGAAGTCTCTTCCGTGATCAGCTCGGACTTCACGCGACTCATGATCTCATCCAGCTTGGCGGAACGCGCACCCTTGGACTTGATCTTGTAGGCTTCATTGATATCGTTGGCAGCCAGGGCTTCGACCTTGGCGATCAGTTCGGCATTGGCTTCTGGCGGGGTCCAGTCCCATGGCTCTTTGCCGACTTCAGCCACCATTTCGTTGATCATGTTGATCACAGCCTGCATTTCCTTGTGACCATGTACCACAGCGCCCAGCATCACATCTTCCGGCAATTCCTTGGCTTCGGATTCGACCATCATCACAGCGGAAGCAGTGGCTGCCACCACCAGATCCAGTTCGGATTCCTTCATCTGGGTCGCGGTCGGGTTGATGACGTATTCGCCATTGATGTAACCGACACGTGCAGCACCCAGTGGACCATAGAATGGGATACCGGAGATCGCCATGGCGGCGGAAGCACCGATGATCGCTGGAATGTCGGAATCGATCTCGTTATCGGAAGACATCACGGTCGCTACCACTTGCACTTCGTTATAGAAGTTTTCAGGGAATAGTGGACGTAGCGGGCGGTCGATCAGACGGGAGGTCAAGGTTTCCTTTTCGGAAGGACGTCCTTCGCGCTTGAAGAAACCGCCCGGGATCTTGCCGGCTGCATAGGTCTTCTCTTGGTAATCCACGGTCAGCGGGAAGAAATCCTGACCGGCTTTCACTTCTGTCTTGCCTACGACACTGACCAGGACCACAGTATCGCCGTAGCTGACCATGACCGCGCCGTCGGCTTGACGGGCGATCTCACCGGTTTCCAGAACCAGTTCGTGAGCACCGTATTGAATGCTCTTTCTCACTTTATTAAACATGTTACTTTTCCTCTTCTCATTCAAGTTCGCTCTTACTGTCCTAGAGCAAACACCAATAAAAAAGCCGAAGCTACGCTGTTAGCGCGGCATTCGGCTTATCGTCAATTCACAAAAGCAGTTAAGGCTTCTATGAATTTAAATTATTTACGCAGACCCAGACGCTCGATCAGGCTACGATAGCGATCGGCGTTCTTGCGCTTGAGGTAATCAAGCAATTTGCGGCGTTGGCTTACCATCTTCAGCAGGCCACGGCGGGAATGGTGATCCTTGGCGTTGACCTTGAAATGTTCGGTCAAAGTGCTAATGCGGCTGCTCAGCAGTGCGACTTGCACTTCCGGGGAACCGGTATCGTTCTTGGCTTGTTGATAATCGCCAACAATCTTGGCTTTTTCAGCAGTCGAAATAGACATCTTTTTCTCCTAATCTTGAACCGCGCATTCTAACCCTAAAACCTGTTATTTAACAAGCGAATCCGATGCTTAATTCATATTTTTTACGTGTTATCGACAATCAGCCGGCGCGGTGCGATCTTGCCCTCGGCTGTTTGCTCGCCGATTCCGAGGAATTCCCCGGTTTCTGCATAAATGCGAAATGCACCAAGCTGATTGAAGCCTGATTTCCAAACATACTGACCGCGCTTCAGATAAAAAGCGCTTTCGGCATCCACGATCACTTGCGGCAGATCATTGATAGTGACATCCATCGGCAATAGCAGTGCATCTCTCGCTTCTGGCGCCATGGCCTCCAACTGTTCGATGGTCACAGCATCTTCGAGTCTGAGATGTGCGGTCGTCAGGCGCCGGAGTCCCGCCAGATGGCCGCCACAGCCTAGGGCAACACCGATATCCTCAGCCAGCGTACGTATATAAGTGCCTTTGCTGCAAGTCACCACAATCTCTACCAACTCGCCCTCGAAACGTTCCAGCACGATCTGATGGATCGTCACTGCACGAGCTTTACGTTCGATGTCGACGCCTGCCCTCGCGTACTCGTAGAGCGCCTTGCCCGCATGCTTCAGCGCGGAATACATGGGAGGTACCTGAACGATGTCGCCGATGAAGCGCTTCAATACAGACTCCAGTTGAGCCTGGTCGACTTGCACGACGCACCTTGTCAGCACCTCGCCTTCCGCATCTGCGGTCGTGGTCGTGCTACCTAAGCGGATCAAGGCTCGATAGCTTTTGTCCGCATCGAGCAGGTAATGTGAGAACTTGGTCGCTTCCCCAAGGCAAATGGGCAGCAAGCCTGTGGCCAAAGGGTCCAGGCTGCCGGTGTGTCCGGCCTTCGCCGCCTGGTAGAGCCATTTGACTTTCTGCAAGGCCTGGTTGGATGAAAAGCCCAATGGCTTATCCAATAGAAGTACGCCATTGATGGCGCGTTTGATACGCTTAGGCTGCAATCGGAAAGACTAGTGTTTGGCGGGCTTGACTGGCGTCTCTGGCGCCAAGGCTTCGTCGATGAGCTTGGACAGCCTCATGCCACGATCGATCGAGGCATCGTAGACGAAATGCAATTGTGGGACGGTACGTAAAAGTAGGCGCTTGGACAGCTGCGTACGCAGGAATCCGGCAGACTTTTCCAGCCCGATCTGCAATTCCTTGGTGCCCTCGGCCGCACTGTAATAGATCTTGGCATGCGACATATCACCACTCACCTCGACTTCGGTGATGGTGACCATGCCGATACGTGGGTCCTTGACTTCGAACTGCAGCAGGTCCGCCAACTCACGCTGGATCTGTTCGGCGACTCGGTCACTGCGTGAGAATTCCTTGGCCATGCGTTATGCCAGGGTTCTCGCCACTTCAACGACTTCGAACACTTCCAGCGTATCGCCGACTTCGATCTCGTTGAAATTCTTCAAGGACAAGCCGCATTCGAAGCTGGACTTCACTTCCTTTACATCGTCCTTGAAACGCTTCAGCGAGTCCAGTTCACCCGTGTGGATGACGACGTTGTCGCGTAGCACACGCACCTTGGAACCACGCTTGATGACGCCATCCAGCACGTAACATCCGGCAACGGCGCCGATCTTGGAGATACGGAAGACTTCGCGGATCTCGACCAGGCCGATGGCGTTCTCTTTCTGCTCAGGGGACAGCATGCCGCCCAGCGCCGCCTTCACCTCATCCACTGCTTCGTAAATGATGTTGTAGTAGCGCACATCGACACCAGAACTGTCGATCAGCTTGCGTGCGCCGGTATCGGCTCGCACGTTGAAACCGATGACGACGGCCTTGGACGCGGCACCCAGATTGACATCGGACTCACTGATGGCGCCGACGCCGGTATGGATGATGTTGACCTTGACCTCGTCCGTCGACAACTTCTGTAACGAGGTGGCAAGCGCCTCGTAGGAACCTTGTACGTCGGACTTGATGATCAGCGCCAGGGTCTTCACTTCCCCTTCACCCATCTGCTCGAACATATTCTCCAGCTTGGCCGCCTGTTGACGCGCCAGTTTCACGTCGCGGTATTTGCCCTGACGGAATAAGGCGATCTCGCGCGCCTTGCGTTCGTCATTCAGAACGATGACCTCGTCGCCGGCATTCGGCACATCGGATAGACCCAGGATTTCCACAGGAATGGACGGGCCAGCCTCCTTGATATCCTTACCCGCTTCGTCCAGCATCGCGCGGACACGGCCAAACGCGGTACCTGCAAGCAACATGTCGCCACGTTTCAAGGTACCGGACTGGATCAGGATCGTGGAGACAGGGCCACGACCCTTGTCCAGACGTCCTTCGATGACCAGACCTTTGGCCGGTGTGTTCTTGGGTGCCTTTAATTCCAGCACTTCAGCCTGCAACAATACCGCTTCCAACAGATCATCGATGCCCTTGCCGGTTTTCGCCGAGACTTCGACGAACATGGTATCGCCGCCCCAGTCTTCAGGCACGACTTCCTGCGTGACCAGCTCTTGCTTGACGCGTTCTGGATTGGCTTCGGCCTTATCGATCTTGTTAACAGCTACCACAAGCGGCACGCCTGCGGCCTTGGCATGATGTACAGCCTCAATGGTTTGCGGCATGACACCGTCATCGGCCGCAACGACCAGGATGACGACGTCGGTCGCCTTGGCGCCGCGAGCTCGCATCGCCGTGAAAGCCTCGTGGCCCGGTGTATCGAGGAAAGTCACCATGCCACGCGGCGTTTCGACGTGGTAAGCACCGATATGCTGGGTAATACCACCGGCTTCGCCAGAAGCGACCCGGCTACGGCGAATGTAATCGAGCAAGGATGTCTTGCCGTGATCGACGTGCCCCATCACGGTCACCACCGGCGGACGTGCCTCCTGTACGGCTTCGGCGTGCTCTTCTTCTTCGAGGAAGGTTTCAGGATCGTTGGCGGCTGCCGCTTTGGCGACGTGACCCATCTCTTCAACGACGATGATCGCGGTCTCTTGGTCGAGCACCTGGTTGATGGTCACCATCATGCCCATCTTCATCAGGCTCTTGATCACCTCGCTGGCTTTCACGGCCATCTTATGTGCAAGGTCGGCAACCGAGATGGTCTCCGGCACCAGAACTTCATGCACGATCGGCTCAGTCGGAGCATTGAATGCATGTTGTTGGTCTTCATCACCTTTATGCGATTTAGACTTGGATTTATGCGCACGCCAGCCTTGAGCTACGCCAACATCCCCTCGGGTCTTGATGCCACGCTTCTTGTTTTCGTTATCTGCCCAATCCCGGTTGGTCTTGCCGGCCTTTTTGCCGCTCTTGTCTTCAACTTTGGCGCCTTCCTTGACGACGGGCTTGTGCAGGGTACCCTCGGAGAGTTTGCTGGCCTTTTCGGCCGCCGCCGCTTTTTCGGCAGCGCGCTTGGCTTCCTCTTCCTGACGCTTCAGCAGCAATTCCTGCTTCTTGCGCAGGTCTTCCGTCTGCGCAGCGATCAACGCCGCATGGCGTTTCGCTTCATGTTCACGTTGTGCTTGTTGCTCGGGGGTCAGCACGCTTCTAGTCAGCTTGGCCTTCGGTTTCTCGACTTCCTCAAGCGGTGCCACGATGACTTCAGGCTCTGGAACGACGACCTCAGGCTCTGGCGGCGCAACTTCTGCGACCACCTCTGGCAATTCGGGCTCCATCACTGGTAATTCCACCGGAACCTCTTCAACCTGCTCGGTCTCGGCGACATCGTCTCGGCGCACCAGGACGCGCTTCTTGCGCACTTCCACCTGAATGGTCCGGGCCTTGCCCGTGCTATCTGTCTTCTTGATCTCAGTGCTTTGCTTACGCGTCAGCGTGATCTGTTTTTTGGGAGATTGTGCGCCATGTTCCTTACGCAAGTATTCCAGCAGCGACGTCTTGTCCTGCTCGGTTAGCTTGTCATCGGCTGCCGCCTTGTTGACGCCTGCGCCTTTCAGTTGCTCAAGCAACAGTTCGGCGGGCAGACCCAGCTCGGTGGCAAATTGCGCAACACTTGTTTGTCCCATATTTCCTGCTCCAGTTTCTTTTCTAACTACCTACGCTGTTTCAGCCTTAAGCGAACCATGGCGCACGTGCGGTCATAATGAGCTGTTTGGCGCGCTCGGCGTCCATCTCGGTCATTTCCACCAGATCGTCTACAGCAAGATCCGCCAAGTCCTCGACGGTCGAGACGCCTTTGGCAGCCAATGCATGTGCCGTTGCATCATCCATGCCTTCCATCGCCAGCAACTCTTCGGAAGCTTCCTCGACCTTCTCTTCCTTGGCGATCGCTTCGGTCAGCAATGCCGCACGGGCACGTTTGCGTAGCTCGTTGATCGTATCCTCATCGAAAGCATCGATTTCGCTCATTTCGGACAATGGCACATAGGCGATCTCTTCCAAGGTGCTGAAACCCTCTTGTACCAGGATATCGGCAACTTCTTCATCCACGTCAAGCTTGTCCATGAACAGCTGACGGGTATTGGTGTACTCTTCCTCGTGCTTTTTGGCAGCCTCTTCTTCCGTCAGGATATTCAGGGTCCAGCCGGTCAATTCGGAGGCCAAGCGGACATTCTGACCATTACGGCCGATCGCCTGTGCCAGCTGTTCCTCATCCACGACCACGTCCATGCTGTGGGCATCTTCGTCAACGACGATACTGGTCACCTCTGCGGGCGCCATGGCGTTGATGACAAATTGCGCAGGCTCCATCGACCACAACACGATGTCGACACGTTCGCCTGCAAGTTCGCCGGTCACAGCCTGAACACGCGAACCACGCATACCCACGCAGGTACCGACTGGGTCCAGGCGCTGGTCATTGGATTTGACCGCGATCTTGGAACGCAGGCCTGGATCACGCGCAGCGGAACGGATCTCTAACAGACCTTCCTCGATCTCAGGCACTTCCAGTTCGAACAACTTGATCAGGAATTCTGGCGCGATGCGGGATAGGATCAGTTGTGGACCACGTGTACCACGCTCGATACGGGATAGATAAGCACGTACGCGATCACCGACCCGCAAGTTTTCCTTGGGAATCATTTGTTCACGAGGCAACAAGGATTCGATACGACCCACTTCGATGATCGCATTACCCTTTTCCATGCGCTTGATCACGCCCGTCACCAGATGTTCCTTGCGGGCCAGGAAATCGTCCAGGATCTGCTCACGCTCGGCTTCACGTACCTTCTGCAAGATGACCTGCTTGGCCGCCTGCGCACCGATACGGCCGAATTCCACGGACTCCAGCGGCTCATCGATGAACTCGCCTTCCTTGAGGCCGTTCGCGCGGTCATCATCTTCCCATATCTGCGCATCGGGGTTCTCGATGGGCGTATCCGCCGAAACGATGGTCCAGCGACGGAAAGACTCATACTCCCCGCTTTCACGATCGATCTTCACGCGTACGTCGGCATCTTCCGTGAAACGCTTTTTGGTGGCCGAAGCCAACGCCAGTTCCAAAGCGGTAAAGATCACGTCTTTGGCTACGTTCTTCTCATGTGCCAGTGCGTCGACCAGCAGTAATATCTCGCGACTCATTTCAACCTCCGCCTAAACGCTATGCTCAAAATTCTGGGGCCAAGCGTGCCTTATCGATATTCGATAGGGCCACTTCAAATACTGTCTCATCGCATTCGATCGAAAGCACATCGGCTTCGATGCCGCGTATCACACCTAAAAGTTTCTTTCTGGTATCCATCGGGATGCGCAGCTTGACGGTTGCCCGCTGGCCGACAAACCGTTCGAAATCCGCAGGCTTCTTCAGAACGCGATCCATCCCGGGTGAAGAAACCTCCAACCGGTCATAATCGATATCGTTCTCAACCGCCAGTACGTTACCGAGCTGGTTACTCACCAG
>CABHOJ010000120.1 GCA_902168195.1 uncultured Methylotenera sp. | reverse complement strand
AGCCAGTGGGTAGAGGCTTGGCAGAAGAAGGATTATGCCGAGTATATCAAGTACTATGCAGAGACCTTCTTGCCTGAAAAGCCGCTGACCCGGAGCGCTTGGCTGAACCAGCGCAAGCAGCGCCTGGCGACGCCAGAGGATATCAAGATCACGCTCAAAGACATCAACATCAACCTAGATGGCAACAAGGCGTTGGTGGATTTCAGTCAGGTCTATTCAACCAGTACCTACAGCGACACGACCAAGAAAAAACTCGTGCTGGAAAAGATCAATGATGTCTGGCTCATCATCAAGGAAACCAGTAGTAAAAAATGACACGGTGAGTCTAGCTAAAGATGCCGGCCATTGAGAGGCATGCCGTTCAAATGTTAAAAAGCCACACGGGCTCGTGTGGCTTTTTTGTTTATGCTATCAACTAGCTAGCCTAACTATGTGATCGCATGCTAAGGCATACGGTCGCAGCAATGATTTCAAGTACTACTATCAGGGGATAGCTTAGAGCTTCTCAGCGATAGCGATTTCTAAGTAACTCGCTTTCTCTGCCATGACATCATCATTGTCTGCATAAGTGGCCGCAATGCTTCTGAAGTCCTCCTGCAATTCCATGAAGGCATCCACCATGTCTGGATCGAAATGTTGGGCTTTACCTTGCAGGATGATCTCCACGGCCTTTTCATGCGGCATTCCCTCCTTGTAGACCCGACGGCTAATCAGGGCATCGTAGACATCCGCTATCGCCATGAGTCGTGCAGAAATCGGAATATCATCTCCCGCAAGCCCTTGTGGATAGCCGCTACCGTCCCATTTTTCCTGGTGACCATATGCAATTTCCTTTGCCATCGTCAAAAATGGCATCTCGATGCCTAATTGCTCCTCGGCATGCTGGATGGCGTCGCGCCCAAGCGTTGTATGCGTCTTCATGATCTCAAACTCTTCTGGTTCAAAACGACCAGGCTTCAATAGAATACGATCCGGAATGCCCACCTTGCCGATGTCATGAAGTGGGGCCGATTTGAACAACATGTTGAGCGTTTTCTCATCATCAAGGAAATAAGCGAATCTGGGATGGTGACGTAGTTTTTCTGCAAGAATCTTGATGTAGTGTTGCGTGCGGCGAATATGGTTGCCGGTTTCGTTATCCCGCGTTTCGGCCAGCGATGCCATGGCGTGGATGGTGACGTCCTGGATTGCCATGACTTCAGCTGTCCGCTTTTGCACTTCTGTCTCAAGGAATTGGTTCTGGTCCCGCAAAAAATCCTGCATGCGCTTGAGCTCAAGCTGTGTCTTCACACGTGCAAGCAGGATAGGGGGGCTGATAGGTTTGGTGATGTAATCGACCGCACCCAATTCAAGGCCATACGTCTCATCTTCAACCTCAGCTTTGGCTGTGAGAAAGATGATGGGGACATGCCGTGTATTGGCATGGGTCTGTAAGCGGATGCATGTCTGGTAGCCATCGATACCGGGCATCATGATGTCCAGCAGTATCAAGTCAGGTGCAGGGAGGCTCTCTGCGATCTTAAGTGCCTTTTCGCCGCTATTGGCGACTTTGACTTTATAGCTGTCTTTGAGGATGCCACTCATGAGACTGAGGTTGTCTGGGGTGTCGTCCACGACAAGGATGGTCGGCTTATCTAGATAGGCTGAATTGGTGGAATCGTTCATGGGAAGCTCCTTATATTTATTGAGCGAGTTCAACTGGGTGAGATAGGGATATCAAGTGCGATATTCCTCATACTTGCAATCTTGGTGACATGATTGAGTGCCGCTTCGTAATCAAAGCGGGCGATGGCACCTTCCAAAGCCTTGAATCCCTCGTGATCAGCGGCAGATCGCAATAAATCGAAATTCGCTTCCAAGATATCGTTAGCCTCGCTATCGTCATTGGCAAGCGCAATATGAAGGCTTCGCAGTACATTGGATAAAGCGGCTTCATCGATCTGGATCGGCTTATCAGCAGCGACTGGAAGGGCTGCATGTATCGCTGAGACCATCGCTTCTTGCAGGGAGGCAAAGATATTCAATTGAGGTTCGATCGCATCGAAAGCTGATTGATTGTGGATCAATGATTCCAGCTCGCCGGCTAAAGTCTGCAATTTCGTCGCTCCAATATTGCCACATACGGCCTTTGCGGTGTGAGCGGTACGCTCTGCCAAGTCGATGTCATTTGCCAATAGTGCTTGCCGAATCACATCCCCCGTCTTTCCTTGTCCACTGACGTATTTGTTGAGAAGCTCAAGATACAGGGATCGTTTGCCTAACACCCGTTTGAGACCTAATTCGGTATCTAGGCCATCTATGACGGGGATGTTAATAGAAGCGTCTTTTGGCTTACCGGGTGAACGTTTCCTGACTGGGCTCTTGGAATTACGGGGTTTGATCCAGCGTAGTAATACTTTGAATAACTCATCCGGGTCGATCGGCTTTGCCACAAAGTCACTCATTCCTGCCTCGTCGCAGCGCTTGCGGTCCTGCTCCATGACGTTCGCCGTCATGGCGATGATGGGTAGGTTGGCAAATTTCGGTTCTTTACGTAACTCGATGGTGGCGGTAATCCCGTCCATGACAGGCATCTGCATATCCATCAGAACGGCATCGTACTCTTTTTCATTGATCATACGGATGGCCTGCGAGCCATCGTCGGCTATATCTACCTTGAACCCGCCGTCCAGTAACAAACCGTTAGCGACTTCCTGGTTGAGTTCATTGTCTTCCACCAGCAGTATGGAAGCCCCTTTGATCACCGCAAGATCCTCAACCGTGGTCGACACGTCGCGTGCGCTTGATCGGGATTCGGTTTCGGTGTCGGTGTCGCCTAGAATACGTATCGCCGTATCGAACAGTGTCGAGGCATTCACTGGCTTGATTAAGATATCCTGAAAACCTGCCTTCTCGGCGTCACGAATAACCTCTTCACGACCATAAGCGGTGACCATCGCCAAATGCGGTTGACGCCGTACGCGTAGCTTGCGAATCTTATGTGCGGTTTCAATACCATCCATTAACGGCATGCGCCAATCGAGGAATACCACCTCGAACGGGTCGCCATTTTTGTCTGCATCCACAATCATCTCCAGCGCTTCTTCCCCACCTGGAGCCTGGGCAACCTGAAAAGTCATACTTTCCAGCATGTCTTGCAACACATGGCGAGCGATCTCGTTGTCATCGACGATGAGGATACGTCTGCCTCGGAGGTCTGGTTTAGGGATCAATGTCTTGGCTTTGTTGCTCGATCTACCTAATTTTGCCGTAAACCAGAAGCGACTGCCTTTGCCAAACTCGCTTTCAGCACCTACTTCGCCCCCCATCAATGCAGCTAGTTGCTTTGCAATCGCTAGACCAAGACCAGTTCCGCCGTATTTGCGACTGGTTGAAGTATCGGCCTGCTGGAAGGATTGGAAGAGTTTGCCAAGCTGTTCCTCTGTAAGACCGATACCGGTATCACGCACAGAAAACTCAAGAAAGACCTCTTCTTTAGATTCTTCCAGTACGCGGGCCGATATCACAATTTCACCTTTTTCGGTGAACTTGACGGCATTATTTGCATAATTAATGAGAATCTGACCAAGGCGTAAGGAGTCACCATTCAGATGATTAGGGACGGTCGCTTCGATATCGAATACCAGTTCCAACCCCTTAGCGAAGGCTTTTTCAGAGATCAGGTTGCTGATATTGTCCAGCACCTTGTCCAGCTCGAAATCGGCGCTTTCAATGCTCAGCTTGCCGGCTTCGATTTTGGAAAAGTCGAGAATGTCGTTGAGGATGCCTAACAGGTGCTGGCCAGAATTCTGGATCTTTTTCACATAATCCCGTTGGCGCGGCGTCAGGTCTGTCTTGAGCGCCAGATGCGCCATGCCGATAATGGCATTCATTGGGGTACGGATCTCGTGACTCATGTTAGCCAAGAAATCTGATTTCATCCGCGTGGCATCTTCTGCCAGCTCCTTGGCATGTCTTAATTCAGTGACATCAAAGAACCAACCGAGGACACATTGCTCCCCTCCGTACTGGATGTGGAAATATGAGGCAAGCACCCAAATCTGTTCGCCATCTTCACGGATAAGGCCTAATTGATGATTGATGACATCTTCATTCTTGGACAGGCGTTCCATGACTGACTGTAAATCTGCCGGGTCTTGATAGAAGCGCGATGGATCCATGCCGACTATATTGGCAGGATCGATGCCAAACATATGCGCGTAGGAATGGTTGGCAAATACGATATGACCAGTCTTGCTGCTCGCGACACGGACTGCAACAGGACTGGATTCCAGCATGGATCGAATCTGTTTTTCACTTTCACGCACGAGTTTTTCTGCATTGACCCGCTGGGTCACGTCGCGCACGGAAACGCACACACTTGGGCCACGCCCGCCTAGTGCTGGCAATAACGAAAGACTCACCTCTACCGGAAAAGTACTGCCATCCTTACGTAAGCCATTCAATTCTTTGCCTTCCCCCATGGAGCGTGAGCCACCTTTGGCGAAAAAGCTCTCTCTTAATTTTGGATGATGGCCACGCGTTTCCATTGGTACCAGCATGTCTACCGACATTCCTAGCATCTCATCCTGGCTGTAGCCAAAGATATCTTCCATCTTGGTGTTGCAGTGGGTGATTGCACCGCCTGCGTCGACAACCAGCATGCCATCTGGCGCAGACCCGATGATGCTGCGATACCAGGCTTCGGTGTCCTCAAGCGCTTGCTGCTGTTCTTCTTTACGCTTCACTTCCTTGAGCATCGCCTGCTTGCTCATCAGCAATTGGAGGCTGAATGCAATCACGGGAAGCGCATCTGCCAGAATCTCGGTCTGATATTGCGGCTCATGCAAATAACCCAGCTCAATCACTGCTAATGTCTCGTTGTTTCCAACAATTGGCACGATAGAGACTACGGTCGGTAGGGCGGAAATAATGGAAGACTCAATGCGCACCATGTCATCCGTCAGGCTGCGACACATCATGATCTCACCTGTAAGGGCTGCCTCTCCAACTAAACCTTCGCCAATGCTGAAGGGTTTAGTCTTTGTGACATCAAACCCATGACCAGCGACACATTCGAATCGATCCCCGGATTCATTTCGTATGAACAAGGCTGCAATGTCCGCCTCCAGCCAAGAGGATAGGTACTTGAGCGTCCGATGACCAAAAGCTGCGTAATCCTCAGCATGTTGCAGTTGCTGTGAGAGTTCACCAGCTTTGGCCTTGCCGGACAGTACTGTTTCCTGTTTTCGGGCTTCTTCCCGGATCTTTCGCAAGGCCAGGTTGAACCCTCGCGCGACTTCAGCCAGTTCTTGGTGGGGGCTCTCAGGCAACTCTGACACGTCCATTTGACCTTTCTCGTTCTTGATGGCTAATCGCATTAGCGCATCGCGAAGTTCCGAGATGGGTTTGAAGATGATGCGCAGACTAATCAATAGCAATAAGGTCAGTATTGATACGATCACCAAGGTTTCTACTACGAGTCTTTGGGCGTTTCGAGCGATGGTGGCATCGAGCCGATCGCGTGTGAATACGATCGTCAATCTGCCGATACGCTCTCTCGCTTCGTCGACAAGATAGACGTCCTGGCTGACCACAAGCTCTCCGGCTTGTGGCAGATTTTCTGTGGGGACGATCTGCCCGCGTACATTTCGCTCCAAGGCGGCCATCAGCTTGCCATCGTTATCATCTACGCGCAGGAATTCGATATCGCGGTTCCTGAATTGGGCATGTAGGATATTGGTGATCGCATCGATGTTGACTTCCCACACCGGGGTCGCCACGCTTTCTGCCACCCGCTCCAGCGTTGCTGTTTCCATGGCCGTAAAGTCATTGTTCAGCTCTTTTCCGAGCTGGATATGACCATATATCCCAAAGCTAGCCAGAACTGCGGTGAGCGTGATGATCAGGAGAATCGCTATCTTGACGCGTAATGAATTATTCATAATGAGTGTGGGTTTCGATAAGCGCTAATGGTGATTATTTCTTAATGGCAAAGTACTGCTGGTCATATCGGCGATAAATCGCTTCATAACGCCCGTCCTTGCGCATCGCTGCGATACCTTTGTTGAACGCATCCCGGATTATGGGGTTATGGAATGCCGCTTTATAAGGTGTGGGTGGGAAAATATTGAAACTGACGAATTCCTGATCTTTGGCGATCTTACCTTCGGAGATCAGCTTCTGACGGTAATAGCGAAAGATGCTCTCATCCATGACAGCGACATCGGTCCGTCCCAGCAATAGCACCTGTACTTGCGCTTCTTGCTGTGCCATCTCTTTATATTTCGGATTGCGAGTGGCGAGTTGTCGGAATTCCTCACCTAGAAATTTGGAAGAATTCTGGAAACTGATGATGGATTTGCCTTTTAGATCGCTGATGCTTCGGATATCGAAATTTCTGGATTTTAGTGCGAAGGCCCGATTGTGATACTGCATGAAATCATTGGAGTAATAAGCTTGCTGCGAGGCATTTTCTTGGACAATAGTCGTTGCATCAACCTGTTTATCCGAAAACATTTTTAGGCCACGCCCTATAGGGACATAGACAGGCGTTACCTTATAGCCGGAACCAGTCAAGGCAGTGCGGACGATATCAACTACGACACCGCTATCGTCCTCGAATACATAGGGTGGCGTATATTTTGAGAAGATTATCTTTAAATCTTGAGCGCTGGCGTGTGCACAAGCCAGAAGGGAGTAAAGCAAGAACATTAGACGCATTATGATTTTCATTCTTGCAGCTTACTTTGAATGCTATTGAAGCGATTCTGGCTCTAATCCGTTATCAAATCAACCATGGGATTAACTAAATTGATCAAGGCTAGGGATCGACATTATTGAGCAGAGGGGAGGCTCATCGAAGCCTCGGATTTAATTGTCATCGTCGTAGTGGTAGAATACGGCCGCTATCCAGCAGATTCACGCTTGTTCAAGCGTCATACTGATTCGCCCGGGTGGTGAAATTGGTAGACACAAGAGACTTAAAATCTCTCGACTTCACAGTCGTGCCGGTTCGATTCCGGCCCCGGGCACCAACACAACAGCTATCTTCAGCGTGCCTTCAAGTCCTTGAGGTCATCGATGATCTCCTGCGAATGCCTAGAAGTATCCACACTCAGGTAAGTCTTGGCGATCTTGCCGTCAGGGTCGATCAGGAAGGTATAACGCTTGGCCAGTTTGATGATGCCAAGGTTGGTCAATGCACCATAGCTGTCGGCCACTTTGCCATCCTTGTCCGCCAGCAGGGGGAAAGGCAGGCTGTACTTTTTCGCGAACTTGGCGTGCGAGTCCGAATCGTCCACACTCACACCGACGACCTTGCCGCCCAGCTTCTCCAGTTCGAACAGGTCATCCCTGAAACTACAGGCTTCCTTCGTACAACCCGGCGTGTCGTTCTTGGGGTAGAAATACAGCACCAGCCATTTTCCTCGGTAATCCTGTAACTGCAGCAGCTTGCCGTTGGCATCCGGCAGCTGAAAATCCGGTGCGGCGCTACCTATTTTGGGCAATGGCGCCGCGAAGGCAAAGCGCCAAGCCAGTAAGCCCAATCCCAATACCACGACGATCGCGACTATCTTCATCACAGCTCCTTAAAAATGCTATGACCGATGATACGCAGTTTTGTTTAGGGCGCCGGAAATAACCTGCGCTCAAAATATGAGAAAATATGGCCACGCCCCCGTAGCTCAGTGGATAGAGCATCCCCCTCCTAAGGGGAGGGTCACACGTTCGATTCGTGTCGGGGGCGCCACATCTTTCGTTTCAATTCAATCATTTCTATCCATTTTTCGATGCTCGACTATTGAGTTTCATAATGATAACCATTATCATTACGGCGGTTTCTCTGACGAGATCATAGAAACGCCAGCCAGCCATTCCGTTGGATCATTAGGATAGCCAGCCATCCCTATCGATACAGGAACGCTTGCCCATGGTAAGTCTCGTCCGGGTTTATTTATCGTACAGGGATCATCATGAATCAGAACAATCGTTTACGCCCGGTCGTCTTGGCTGTCGCCTTGGCCTTGCCATTCAGTGGCCATGCAGCGGATACCGACACGCTGCCACAGGTCGAAGTCAAAGCCGACAAGGTCAAAGAGACCAAAAACACCGACGGCTATTTCACCAAAAAGAGTTCCACGGCGACCAAGACGGATACCGAACTGAAGGATATCCCGCAGGCGATCACCGTGGTGACGCAAGACCAGATCAAGGATCAGGCGATCCGCAGTGTCGAGGATGCCATCCGCTATACGCCGGGTGTCGGGATCTCGCCCGGTGAAGGGAACCGTGATGCCGTGGTGTTTCGCGGCAACGCCAGCACTTCCGATTTCTTCCTAGACGGCGTACGCGATGACGTGCAGTACTACCGTGATTTCTACAATATCGACCGTGTCGAGATCCTGCGTGGCACCAGCGGTATGATCTTCGGCCGCGGCGGTTCCGGGGGCGTGATCAATCGCGTGAGCAAGGAAGCGACCTTTGACCCGGTGCGCGAACTGACCCTGCAATACGGCAGTTACGACCAGCGCCGCGCGGCGATCGATATCGGCCAGGCCATCACCGATACCGCCGCATTCCGCTTGAACGCGATGGTGGAAGATGGCAACAGCTACCGCGATGGCGTGTCTCAGCGTCGTCATGGTATCAACCCGACCTTCACCTTCATGCCGACTGAGAAGACCAAGGTCGTACTGAGTGCCGAGTATTTCACTGATCACCGTACTGCAGACCGCGGCATCCCATCGCAGAACGGCCGTCCGTTCTCGACCAACGAGAAGACCTTCTTTGGTAATGCGCGCCTCAGCCCAACCGAAGTCGAAGTGCAAAACTACACTGCATTCATCGAGCATGCGTTCGATAACGGCGTCACCGTGCGCAACCGCACCCGCTATTCCGATTTCGACAAGTATTACCAGAATGTATTCGCCGGGAGCTCGGTGAACGGGGCAGGGAATTACACGGTCTCGGCGTATCGCGACGATACCCAGCGCGAGAACCTGTTCAACCAGACGGATGTGCTCTACAACCTGCAAACCGGCAGCGTGACCCATAAGCTGCTGGCAGGCACCGAATTCGGCCGCCAGGATACGGATAACTTCAGAAAGGAACCGGCGGCGGCACTCGGTGCTCAGTCTGCCTTCAACCCGACGTTCCGCGGAGCGGTGCCATTCGACAATTTATCGCGCAGCAACACCAGCCGTGTGGATGTAGCAGCCGTCTACTTGCAGGACCAGATCGTGTTCAGCCCTAAGTTCGAGGCGATCTTCGGTTTGCGCTATGACAAGTTCGACGTCGATTTCCGTAACAACCAGAACGGCAACAAGATCAATACCGATGACGATCTGGTCTCGCCGCGTGCTGGCCTGATCTACAAGCCTTTTGCGCCGCTCTCCCTGTACACCAGCTATAGCCAGGCCTATGTGCCGCGTGCAGGCGAACAGCTGACCTCACTCACCGTCACCAGCTCCACGCTGGATCCGGAGAAGTTCATCAACACAGAAGTGGGCGCCAAGTGGGACATCAACCCTAGCTTGTCCTTCACGACCGCGATCTTCAAGCTGGAGCGCACAAAAGTCGTCGTCAACACCGGTCCCGGGACTTCCGAACTGGTCGACGGCCAGGATACCAAGGGGATCGAATTCGGTGCCACGGGTCGTATCACGGACGCATGGAGCGTGATCGGTGCGCTAACTTACCAGAAGGCTGTGCTGGTCGATCCTAACGGTGCTCTGGGTGCGGAAGGCAATATCGCGCCGCTGACGCCACGCCGTACCCTGTCGGTATGGAATCGATACGACATCAACGCGATGTGGGGCGTCGCCCTGGGTGTGGTCAGTCGCGACGAGATGTACGCCCAGTTCGACAACAACGTCACCCTGCCGGGTTACGCGCGTGTGGATGGTGCGGTCTATGCCAAGCTGGACAAGAACCTGCGCCTGCAGGTCAATCTGGAGAACCTGTTGAACAAGGAATACTTCTTGTACGCACACAACAACAACAACATCACGCCGGGGTCACCGACCGCCGCGCGCGCAACCCTGATCTACAACTTCTAACCAACAGCAGGAGTTGTCCAATGAAGAAGCACACGTCACAAGCGTGTGCTTTTTTGTTGCTCATGCAAGGCTAGGCTTGATTTTATAAATGAGAACCATTATCATTTAAATATTCCTGCAAAGGATGCAAGTATTCAGCCAGCCACTCCCCTCGGATAGCCAGCCAATCAGGTACTGCAGCATTTTGGCTATCAACACAGGGGAGTTTCATGAAAAAGAATATGCAGTATCGCCGCACGGCGATATGGATGGCACTGGCGACGATTCCTGCGCTGGCGCAGGCGGAGGCGGTGACTACCAACCCAACGGCAGGCGCTCAGGAAGAGGCTTTGCCGGAAGTGACCATCAGCGGAAAACAGGATAAGGACAACGCGTTCCGTGCCACCAAGACGAGCACCGCGAACAAGTTCGAGACCGATCTCCGTGATGTACCGCAATCCGTCAGCGTCGTGACCAAGGAATTGATCGAATCTCAGCGCGCTTTCAACCTGCGTGACGCATTGCGTAACGTCAGCGGCCTGACGATCGCTGCGGGGGAGGGTGGCCGTACTGGCGATTCCATCACCTTGCGCGGCTATGCCGCCAACTCGGATTTCTATCTGGATGGCGTCAAGGATAACGGCCAATACAACCGCGATACTTTCTTCCTGGAACGCGTCGAGGTGCTGAAAGGTCCTTCCAGCGTGATGTTCGGCCGCGGGTCCACCGGTGGCGTGATCAATCAGGCGACCAAGCAGGCCGATGGCCAGCAACGTTTGGAAGCCAATGTGGCTTATGGATCCTACGACAACAAGCGTGTCACCATCGATGCCGGCACTGCCTTGAACGATGTGGTCTCGGTGCGTCTCAACGCGCTTTGGAATGATTCGGACTCGTTCCGCGACCAGAACTTCACGCGTCGCCATGGCCTGGCGCCTTCGATCAAGTTTCAGTTCAACGACAATACCGACCTGACCTTGAACTATCTTTACCAGAAAGAGGACAGCGTCTTCGATTATGGCGTACCCATGTTCATGGGTCGGCCGGCTGACGTCTCCACCCGCAAGTTCTACGGATTCAAGGATGACCGCCTGCAGGAATACGAGACCAACGTGGCGACCGCGACGCTGAAGCACGCCTTCACCGACGAATTCTCGGTCAAGAACACCACGCGTTACGGTGATTACTATCGTAAGTACCGTACCAACCTGATCGCCGGTGTGGTGAACGACCCGGCGAATGCCAATTTCGGTACCGCGACCTTTAGTCAGGCATTGCGCGACAGCCATCAGCAGAATCTGATCAACCAGACCGATTTCCTGCTGACCAAACCGCTGTTCGGCATGGAGAATAAGTTGGCCTTCGGCACCGAATTCGGCGAGGAGAACTATGACTTTCGTAGCAAGAACTCCCCGGGCGCGGCTTACCGGACTTCCGTTTTCAATCCGGTGTTCCCGAGCACCTGGCCCAACGGTGCCGGTGCGGCGGACGATTTCAGCGGTGCGCTCGCGAGCAGTCGCCAGATCAGGGCAATCACCAAGGCGGCCTATATCCAGGACCAGCTCTCGCTCACCGAGCAGTGGAAAGTACTGGCAGGCGTGCGCTATGACGATTTCCGCGTCAACCAGACCGATGTGCTGGTGCCTGCCAACAATGGCTTCGATAGCGGTAACCACAAGTGGAGCCCGCGTACCGGCCTGATCTGGCAGCCGACGCAAACACAGTCTTACTACGTCAGCTATGGCGAATCCTTCAACCCGACCGCGGAGCAGTATGCGCTCATCGATACGGCGGAAGAAGCCAAGCTTAAGCCTGAAACCAGCAGCAACAAGGAGCTCGGCGCCAAATGGGATCTCTTTGGCGGACGCGTGAGCCTGACCTCGGCCATCTACCGCCTGGAGAAGGACAATGCGCGAACCACCAACCCGTTGTCCGGCCTGACCACGCTATCGGGTAAACAACGTACCGACGGCTTCGAATTGGGCTTGGCCGGCGCTCTGACCAGCCAGTGGAACGTCTCGGCCGCATATTCGTATATGGATTCCGAAGTCATCGAATCCTTGCAAACCGCGACCGGCTCCGTCAGCGGCACGACCAACATCCCGCTCAAGGGCATGACCCCCCAGAACGTGCCGAAGAACAGCGGAACGGTCTGGACCACCTATCGGTTCACGCCGAACTGGGAAGTGGGTGGGGGTCTCTACGCGGTCGGCAGTCGTTTCACCGACAACGTCAACGAAGCCGAATTACCCGGCTATGTCCGTCTCGATGCGGTGCTCGCTTATCATCAACCCAAATACGACGTGCAGTTGAACCTGTTCAACCTCATGGACAAGAAATACTACGAATCGGGTCAGGTGCGTAGCGCGCTGCCTGGCCTGCCGCTCTCGGGGATGTTGTCACTCAACCTGAGGTATTGATCACGCATCGCTTTCTCCTCATGGATGCGATACTCCGCCCGGCAGCCATGCCGGGCTTTTTTTGATTGGACTGTACGATATTGGATACCCCATGCTGATCATCGTCGATGATGTACTGAACGAGCATGCACTGCGTGAATTCCGCGCCGCCTACGACCACCTGCCGTTCGGTGACGGTCGTGCCACGGCCGGCGATCGCGCGGCAGCCGTCAAGCGCAACCTGCAGCTCGCCAACGATACGCCGCAACATGCGGCGCTCACCGCCCTGGTGCATGCCGCCATAGGCGCCTGTGCGGCGTTCATGTCGGCAGCCTTGCCGGTACAGATCAGCCCGCCATTGTTCAACCGTTACCTGCCCGGCATGGCGTTCGGCCAGCATGTGGACAACGCCATCCGCATCGATGGCGACCAGCCTTTGCGGGCGGATGTATCGGCGACCCTGATGCTGTCCGACGATACGGATTACCAGGGCGGCGACCTCGTGATCGAGGACACCTTTGGCGAGCGCCGCATCCGGCTCAAGGCCGGCAGCATGGTGATCTATGCCTCTTCCAGCCTGCATCGTGTCGATCCTGTCGTGTCCGGTCAGCGCGATGTCGTCGTGTTCTGGGCTCAAAGCATGGTGCGTGATCTCAGCCAGCGTGCCACGCTCTATCGGCTGGATCAGACGATCCGCAGTTTGCGGCAGCGTGACGCGGATGCGCCGGAGATCGATGCCTTGATGGCGACTTATAACAATCTGCTGCGGATGTGGGCAGAGGTCTGACACTTTATTAGAAGAACACATGATGGAAAAAACGATCGCACTGAAGAACGCGCAACGCGGACGCATGCTCAGGGGCTTGCGCAAGATACATGGCTGGCTGGGGCTCTGGGGCGCGGTACTCGGCCTGCTGTTCGGCATCACCGGGTTCCTGCTCAACCATCGCGCCGTGATGAAGATCCCGGCCTCGCAGATGGAAGCGCATGAGATCCAGTTGCAGATGACGCAGCCTTATCCTGCCGATGCCAAGGCGTTTACCAGATTCGTGCAGCAAGCACTGGATATCCAGCAGGATCCGGTGAAACCAAAACAGCCTAAAGGTGAGGGCAAGGGGAAAGGGGTGGATAGTGCCGAGCGCGATGCACATTTCCTGGGTAAGGGAATGAAGCAGCCGCCTGTCTGGAAGGTCGAATTCCAGTTGCCGCAAGCGAGCATCAAGGCCGATTACATCCCCGGCAACCAGTACGCCACGATCGAACGTAGCGACGCCAATGTCTGGGGCTTCCTCATGCGCATGCACAAAGGAGTCGGCGCGAACGCGGGCTGGGTGTTGCTGGCGGATTCCATCGCCGGCGCGCTGATGCTGCTGTCCATCACCGGTGTGTTGCTGTGGACCAAGATGCGCGGTTCGCGGTTGGTGATGGCCGGGCTGGTCGGGGGTTCCATCGTCGCCACCGTTTGGGCGACGCTCGCTATCCTTTAAATCGTTACCCGCTGACGGCGTCAGGGAGAACTTCCGCTAGCGGCGGCTCTCCAGATCTTCCCAGCGCAGCATCAGCGCTTCCATCTCGCTGTCGATGCTTTGCAACCGTGCTTGCAAGGTTTTGACC
>CABHOJ010000119.1 GCA_902168195.1 uncultured Methylotenera sp. | reverse complement strand
GCCGGTACCTTGCTGGGTGAGATGTCCATGATCGATAGCAAGCCGCACATGGCGAGCTGTGTCGCCATCACCCCGATGGATTTCGCGGTGTTCTCGCGTGACACGCTGAACAACATCCTGATCAACACCCCGCGCCTGGGGAACAAGTTACTGCTGACCATGTTGCAACTCGTATCCGCCCGTTTACGCGACGCGAGCTACCGTTTTCTGCCAAGCCTGGCTTGAGCGTACCGAACCCCTCGTCAATTTTAGAAGGAGCATGACGTGATGATGAAATCTTTTGCCAAGCTATTAGGCTTGTTCTTGCTGGTGAGCATGCTGGCCTATATCCCGGCCTCCCATGCCGCGTCCAATGACTATCAACTGGGGGCAGGGGATGCCGTGCGCATCTCCGTGTTTCAGAACCCCGACCTGACCCTTGAGACTCGCGTCTCCGAATCCGGCACCATCACCTACCCGCTGATCGGCGAGGTGAAGGTCATCGGCATGTCACCAAGTGAAGCCGAAAAATTGATCGCACAGAAGCTGATCGACGGCAACTTCGTCAAGCGTCCGCAAGTGAACATCACGCTGGTTGAAGTGCGCGGCAGCCAGGTCGCCGTGATCGGCCTGGTTAATAAGCCCGGCCGCTTCCCGGTCGAGAGCTCCAACATGCGCCTGTCTGAAGCGATCGCCGCTGCGGGTGGTGTGGCAGGGACTGCCGGTACGGGTACCGCTGTCGTCACCGGCAAGCGTGAAGGCAAGCCGATCCGTGTCGAGACCGATATCGCTTCCCTGTTCCTCAGTGAAGGCGGTGCGCAAGATACCGTGCTGCGTTCCGGTGACATCATCTATGTGATGACCGGCAACCAGGTCTCCATCCAGGGCCAGGTCAACCGCCCAGGCCGCTACGCGCTGGAAAGCAGCAAGATGCATGTGTCTGAAGTGCTGACGCTGGCCGGTGGTCTGACGCAGGAAGCTGCCGACATCGCCATCGTCGCCGGTAAGCGCAACGGCCAGAATTTCCGCAAGGAGATCGATATCCCTGCGCTCTACCTCAGCGAGAGCAACGACCAGAACATGCTGATCGCTGCCGGTGACGAGGTCTACGTGCAGAAAGCCCCGGTGTACTACATCTACGGTGAAGCGCAGAAGCCCGGTTCCTACCGTATCGAGCGCAACATGACCGTGATCCAGGCGCTGGCACAAGGCGGTGGCCCGACCATCCGCGGTACCCAGCGTAACCTCAAGCTCATGCGTCGCGACACCAACGGTGAGACCGTCGAGCTGACTCCCAAGATGACCGATCTGGTCCGTCCCGATGACGTCATCTATGTCCGTGAAAGCCTGTTCTAAGGATAGATCATGTCCCTGACCAACCTGTTCCTGATACTCAAGGCCCGCTTCAAGATCGCCATGGCCATTTTCGTCGTCACGGTGTTGACGGCGTTCGTGGCGAGCATGTTGATGCCGAAATACTACAAAGCCAGCACCCAGGTCGTGGTGAACTACCGTGGGAGTGATTCGGTGACCGGTAATTCCAACCAGTCGCTGATGACCTCCAGCTACCTCGCGACCCAGGTCGATATCATCAAGAACAGGAGCGTCGCGCTCAGCGTCGTGGATTCCCTGCAACTGGTCGAGAACGAAAGCATGAAGAAGGACTTCTTCGAGGCCACGCAGGGCCGCGGCGACATCCGCCAGTGGATCGCCGGCAAGCTGATCAGCCGCCTGGAAGTATCGCCCTTACGCGAAAGTAGCGTGATGGAGATCTCCTTCAGCGGCAAGGATCCCAAGCAGGTCGCCGAGATCGCTGATGCCTTCGCAGAAGCCTACCTCGACCGCACGCTGCGCCTGAAGATCGAGCCGGTGAAAAAGGCCGCCAACTTCTTCAACCAGCAGATCACCGCCTTGCGTGACAGTCTGGAAAAGGCCCAGTCCAAGCTATCGCAGTATCAACAAGACAACGGCATCACCAGTGCCGACCAGCGCCTGGACATCGAGACGGCCAAGCTGAATGACCTCTCCAGCCAGCTGGTGGCCGCCGAGGGTGCTGCTATCGAGGCCAATTCGCGCTACGGCAACAGTCGGGGCAATGCCAACAATTCGCCTGACGTCGCGTTGAATCCGGTGATCCAGAGCCTGCGTGTGGAAGTGGCCCGTGCCTCCGCCAAGGTGGCCGATCTCTCCGAACGTCTCGGTTCCAACCACCCACAATATGAAGCGGCGGCCGCTGAACTGAAGAACGTCCAGAGTCAGCTCTATACCGAGATCTCGCGCACCAACAACAGTATCAAGGGCTCTGCTGCGATCCAGCAACAGCGTGTCGAGCAACTGCGCTCACAACTGGCGAAGCAGAAGCTGACCGTGCTGTCGCTGAACCGTGCACGTGACGAGATGGCCGTGCTGCAGAAGGACGTCGAGACCGCGCAGAAGGCGCTGGATTCGGTGACGCAGCGTTTCACCCAGACCAGTATCGAAGCGCAGTCCAACCAGAACGATATCGCCATCCTGTCGGCTGCACAGGTGCCAGGCTCACCTTACACCCCCAAGATCATGCTCAATATGTTGTTGGCGATCTTCGTCGGTGGGGTATTGGGCATCGGTTTCGCCATGATCGCCGAGCTGCTCGATCGCCGCGTACGTAGCAGCGACGACATCGCCGACCTGCTCAAGGTGCCGGTGGTGGCTCTCGTGAACAAGCGTCCAGCTGTGACCGGCATGAAGATGTTGCCGG
Source organism: uncultured Methylotenera sp. (assembly GCA_902168195.1). Lineage (GTDB taxonomy): Bacteria > Pseudomonadota > Gammaproteobacteria > Burkholderiales > Methylophilaceae > CABHOJ01. The sequence continues at coordinate 8,432 of CABHOJ010000119.1, read as the reverse complement.
GCGCACAGCCGGGTAAATTCCTCCCATCCACCTAGGACTAAGATGAATATCAGCCATATCAATCCCGCGCCTATTCCGCTCACCGCGGAAAAAGACCAGGCCCGCAAGGAGCCCCTAGGCCAGCTCCTGTTGAAGATGGGCAAGCTCAACTCCGAGGAGGTCGAACGTGTCCTCGCACTGCAGCAAAAGTCCGGACTCCGCTTCGGTGCCGCCGCCAAGAAGCTAGGCTTCGTCACCGAGACCGACATCCAGCAGGCGCTGGCGGTGCAGTTCGATTATCACTACCTGCACAAGAGCCAGGAGTTCTTCAGCAAGCGCCTGATCGCGGCTTACGACCCGTTCTCGCCGCAGGTGGAAGCGCTGCGTGCCTTGCGTAGCCAGTTGCTGCTGCGCTGGTTCGACGATTCCGAGAAGGTGCTCGCTGTCGTCGCCGCCAATGCGGGCGAGGGCTGCAGCAACCTCGCGGCCAACCTCGCGGTGGTGTTCTCGCAACTCGGCGAACGCACCTTGCTGATCGACGCCAACCTGCGCGAGCCGGATCAACGCAATATCTTCAACCTCTACGAATCGCGCGGCTTGTCCGACATCTTGGTCGGCCGTGCCGACCTCAGCGTGATCCACAAGATCGATTCGCTCAGCGGCTTGTCCGTACTGGGTGCCGGCACCGTGCCGCCGAACCCGCAGGAACTGTTGAGTCGCAAGGTGTTCGGCGAAGTGTTGCGCCGCTGCCGCGAGCAATACGACGTGATCATCGTCGATACCTATCCTGCCAGCATGACGTCAGACGCACAGACCGTGGCCGCACGCTGCGGTGGTGCGTTGCTGGTGTCGCGCCTGAACGAGACCCGCATGTCCCAGCTCGCCAATGTGCGAGATCAACTTTTGATGAGCGATGTCGAGATCGTTGCTGCGATCGTCAACGATCTGTAGTTCAGGTAGTGGTTAGAAAGGTTTAGATGGCAGCAACACTTATCAAGTCGTCCGGCACGACCCTGATCACTACCATCGTGATCACCGCCATCGGATTCATCACGTCGGTCATCACGGCGCGCGTCCTGGGGCCGGAAGGGCGGGGCCTGTTGTCCGGCGCGCTGTTGATCGCGACGCTGGCCGGCAATGTCGCGTTGTTCGGTCTTGCCAACAGTTATATCTATCACAAGGGTACCGGGCGACCGTTCCGTTACGGATTGTATTTCGTCGTATCGCTGCTGTTCGTGGCGGGATTCTCGATGGTGCTGGGCCTCTTGGGCATGCAGATCACCAAGGAAGACCAGTTGCACGACCAGGTGCTGTTGATCCTCTTGTTGACCGCAGTCACGGCCACCCAGGGTTACTTCTATGCCTTGAGCCAGCTGCATCACGGCCTGCGCTTCTTCAACCTGATGCGCTTCATGCTGGTCATCGGCAACCTCATCCTGATCCTCGTGCTGTTACTGTTCTACAAGCCGGTCGATTTCAAGATGATCATCATCACCCAGACCATCGTCAGTGCGGCCTTGACCATCGCCGGGATCGTCTGGGCGCGCAACAACCGCATCTGGGAAGGCAGCGACGCCAGCAAACCACCCGTGGCCTGGAAGAGCATGCTGGGCTATGGCGCCAGCCATCACGGCACCGTGGTCATCGGCCTGTTGCTGGTCAATTTCGACAAGGTGGCCTTGCTCAACATCGGCACCATCATCGAATACGGTTTCTATGCCCTGGCGTTCACCACCTCGCGCCTGATCGGCGCCTTGCAGGAAGCGGTCTCCACTGCGTTGTACTCGCGCCATGCCGGTCGAGACGTGCATGAGCTGTCGGAGAACGTGCGGACGGCGTTCCGCATGACCTTTGTGCCCATGCTGGGGGTGGCGGCCATCGGCGCGCTGGTCTCGCCGTGGTTCATCGTCTTCGTCTACGGCGAATCCTTCGCCTCGACCGTCATCCCGTTCGCGGTGCTGTTGTTCGAATGCGTGATCTCCGGCGCCAGCTGGACGCTGGCCCAGCGCTTCAATGCGGGCGGCAGGCCAGGCCTGGTGTTCGTCCGACAGTTCATCTCGGTGTTGCCGATCTTCATCGCCTTGCCGTTCCAGCCTAAAGAGAATATCCATGTCTACCTGAGCCTGCTGATGCTGGCCGGTGGCATCCTGCGACTCTCGGTGACCCTGGTCATCTACCCGACCGTGCTCAAGGAGCGCGTGCCGGACCTGCTGCCGACGGCGGCGGATTGCAAAGCGGTTTTCAATTTTCTGGCGAGACGCCAGGTAGCGGACGGTAAAGCATGAACCAGTCGGACCTTGATCACACTGCCTTGAACCACCCGGTCGTCAATCACGCCTTGCTGATGGGTGCGCTCGCCTCGCAGCACGACATATTGCTCGACCTCATCGGCAATCGCCCGCTGCACTACGTGGACCTGCCGGTGCACGGCAATATCGGCGACCTGCTGATCATGCACGGTACGCTGGCCTTCTTCCACCATAAGCATATCGTACCCAAGGTCAGCGCCCCGGCCTTCGCTTACGAGCCCGACTGGATCAGGGCAGAAGACGCGATCGTGTTCCATGGCGGCGGTAACTTCGGCGACCTCTATGCCGAGTTCGGCATGCAGGGGTTGCGCGAAGATATCGTCAACACCTATCGCGACAACCGCGTCATCGTGCTGCCGCAGACCCTGTATTTCTCCTCGGATGAAGCGATGCAGCAGTCGGCGGCGATCTTCCGTAGGCATCCGGACGTGCATCTCTGCGTACGCGACAAGGTCTCGTACGACATCGCCCTGCATTTCACCGACAACGTCTACCTGTTGCCGGACATGGCGCACCAGCTCTACCGCGTGAAAGCCGCACATGCCAACCCGCACGGTGCGCTGCGCATCAGCCGCACCGATGACGAGAAGGCGGCCGCGACCGTCATTCCCGGCCTCGATATCGTCGCCACCACGGATTGGCCGATGGTGGTGGGGGATGGCGAGCAGCGTATCGACCTGTTCCGTCGTGGCATGCGTGGCATGCACAAGTACGGCCTCGGCTGGTACGGCAACAAATTGCTCATGGGCCTGTGGGCCGATTATTCGCGCCGCCTGGTGAACCAGGCGGCAGCGCTGTTCGCGGCGCATGAACACGTGGTCACCGACCGCCTGCACGGTCACATCCTGGCATGCCTGATGGACAAGCCCAACACCGTGCTCGACAACAGCTACGGCAAGAACTCCACCTACGTCAATGCCTGGACAGGCAGCAGCGAGCTGGTGACCTTGCAGCAGGCATGAGCGCAACCGTTTTGAATTTATGTAAGAGGAAGAACTATGGCGACATTTGACGTATTGCTCCCCGTGAAGAACGGTATCGATTACCTGGGGGAAGCCATCGATAGCATCTGCCAGCAGACCTTCAAGGACTGGCGCATGCTGATCCTGGACCATGGTTCGACCGATGGCAGCCTGGAGCTTGCCCAGCGCTACGCAGAGCAGGATCCGCGCATCGAAGTGCACTGCCTGCCTTGGGCCAACGGCCTGGCCGGGCTGCTCAATGCCGGCCTCGATCTCTGTAACGGCAAGTATGTGCTGCGCCAGGATGCCGACGACATCTCCCTGCCGCAGCGCATGCAGGTGCTGTTCAATGCGCTGGAGGACGACGAGGAACTGGTGCTGGTCGGTTCGCTCGGTGACGTGGTCGATGCCACCGGCAACAAGATCGGTATCCTCGACATGCCGACTGGGCAGTTCGGGGTGCTCATCAGCACGCCATTCCGTACGCCGGTCGCCCACCCGACCGTGGCCATGCGCCTCGAGGCCATCCGCAAGCTGGGTGCCCGCTACGGGATCGATTTCATCGGCGCCATGCCGGAAGAGAAGCGTATCCAGGTGCCGGGCTTGGCCGAGGATTATTTCCTGTTCGGCCAGCTGGCGCTGGTCGGGCATTGCACCAACGTCGCCCAGAGCCTGATCAAGTACCGCTGGCACGGCAATAACGTCGGTGCCACCAAGTACGTCGACCAGACCCAGGTCGCCCTCAACATCTCGCGCTACCTGACGGAATCGCTGTCCATCATGCTCGGCATCAACAGTTTCGATCCGGCGCCGTTCTGCAACCACGGCGTCAATCTCATCAACATCGATGGCCGCAGCGACTTCACGCAGGAATATCAGGACCTGCGCGCCATGATGACCAAGGCCATGCCGCATTCGGCCGAGCTGCAGCGCGAGCTGTCGTTCCGTAAGGCCATCAGCAACCGATCGCGGCCCGTGATGGCAGCGCGCTACTTCGCGCACACCCAGCGTTTCGGCGTGCATCACGTCGAATACCGCACCGTGCGTTCGTGGCTGATCAACGGCCTCAAGAAGCAGCCCATCCTCACCCTGACCCATTCCGGGTTGACGGCATAAGCTAAGGCCTATGGATAGCCTCTTCGACAAGATGTCCCAGAACCTCGGTCCGCATGCCGGCACCGTCGGCTTGCTGATCGCCGGCATGCTCGCCGGTCTGGGCGCCGTCGGCTATGTCGCCGCGGTCAACGGCAGCATGATGCTGATCGCGGCACTGCCGTTCGTGCTGATCCTCATGATGATGCTGGTGCTGGACAAGCGCCTCTTGCTCATGATCATCCTGGTCGGCCGGGCCTCCGGCGATATCGTCTTCGAGATGTCCAAGTTCGGCGGCGGTTTCGGTGTGGGTGCCCTGATCAACGCGCTCATCATCTTCATCGCCTTCCTGTTCGTGGCGGAGCGCCCCGACGGCATCAGCCGGCGCCTGGCCTCGATCTGGGCGCCGCTATTGCTGGTGGCCACGGCCGCCTTGTTCTGGGCGCCGGAATTCAAGGACGGGTTGCGCATGCTGCTGGCGCTGGCATCCTACTGCGCCGTGTTCGTCATTGCCTATTACGTGGTGCGTTCGCGCAAGGATTTCGAGACCTGGGTGACCGTGATCCTGCTGTCGTCCATCATCCCGGTGCTCTATGCCCCGGTCGATATCCTGCAGAACATCAATACCACCGAGCGTTACGGTTTCCGTCTCAAGAGCACCTTCAGCCACGCCAACATCTACGCCTTCTACCTGGTGCTGGTGATCTCGTTGCTGTTCTACCGCCTGAAGACCGGCATGCTGCAATCCGGTAGCGGCAAGCGTGCCATGATGTGGATCTACATGCTGGTGCTGTTCGCGCTGCTGATCCTGACCAAGACCCGCAGTGCCTGGGCCGGCTGTTTCGTGATCTTCGCCGTCTATGGCCTGCTGTTCGAGCGCAAATACCTGGTCTACCTGATCTTCGCACCCTTGCTCGGCCTACTCATCCCCAGCGTACGCGACCGTATCCTCGACCTGGGGCAGGGTAACGAGTACGTGCAATACGCTCACCTCAATTCCTTTGCCTGGCGCGTGCTGATGTGGGAATCCGCGCTGGAGTGGATGCAAAAGACCAAATACCTGTTCGGGTACGGCCTCAATTCCTTCAAATACTATTCGCCGGTGTTCTTCCCACTAGCCGGGACCACCAATTTCGGTGCGCACAGTACCTATGTACAGTGGCTGTTCGAAGCCGGTATCGTCGGCATCCTGGCCGCCGTATGGATGCACGTGCGCATGTTCTTCACGCTGCTGGCCGGCTGGATGCGCGATCGCCTGCGTGTCGTGATCTCCATCACGCTGGTGATCGAATACCTGTTCTTCGCCTTCTCCGACAACATGCTGGATTACCTGGCGTTCAACTGGTACTTCTGGTTCTTCCTCGGCATGGCGTGCGCCGTCACCATGCTGCCGCCGGAACCCGATGTAGGTCAGCCGCAGATGCCGCAGGATCCGAATCCCTATCGCCGTAGCCGTACCTCGAATTTCTTCAGGAGTAATCGTCCCAATGAGTCACGACGCTGATTGGCAGGCGGATGTTCGCCGCTATCCCTATTCACGACCTTTCCTCAAGGAGCAGTCCATCTGGGCGGTCTGGGTCTATCGCTTCGGCCGTCGCGTCGACCGTCGGCCTGAGGGCACGTTCAAAAAAGTGCTGACGGCAACCTACTGGGTGCTGTTCCGCCTGGTCGAGACCCTGCTCATCACCAGCATTCCCAAGGCGGCGATGATCGGGCCCGGTCTACGCATCTGGCATTTCGGCAACATCTTCATCCATCCGCAGACCCGCATCGGCGTCAATTGCACGTTGCGCCAAGGCGTGACCATCGGCAACCGCACCGAGGACGGCCCAGTGCCGGTCATCGGCGACAACGTCGAGTTCGGCGCCTATGCCCAGGTGCTGGGCGATATCCGCATCGGTAACGATTGCAAGATCGGCGCGATGTCTGTGGTGCTGTGTGATGTGCCCGATGGCGCGACGGCGGTTGGCATACCTGCCCGCATCATCACCGCAGCGCCCGAGAACGATATGCCGGTGATCCTGAAAGGCAGGACGGGATGAGTCGCAGCAGCAAATTGAAGATCGCTTACTTCATCAACCAGTATCCCAAGGTCAGCCACAGCTTCATCCGCCGCGAGATCCTGGCGCTGGAACGACTGGGCTTCGACGTCCAGCGTATCGCGCTGCGCGGCTGGGATGCCGATGTGGTCGACGAGGCCGACCGCCAGGAACGCGACCGAACCACTTATGTCCTGCAATCCGGCATCCCCGGCTTGCTGTTCGCGGTATTGCGTATGCTGGTCACGCGGCCGCTGAATTTCTTCAAGGCACTGGGCCGGGCGTTCAGTTGCGCGCGCCGCGCCGATCGCTCATTGCCGTACCACCTGATCTACCTGGCCGAAGCCTGCCGCATGGTGCCATGGATGAATGCCTTCGGCGCCAGCCATGTGCATGCGCATTTCGGCACCAATTCGACCGAGGTGGTGATGCTGGCCCGGCTGCTGGGCGGCCCGTCCTACAGTTTCACAGTGCACGGTCCGGAGGAGTTCGACAAACCAGAATTCATCAAGCTGCGCGAGAAGGTGCGCGATGCCGCTTTCGTCGTCGCCATCAGTTCCTATGGCCGCAGCCAACTCTATCGTTGGATCGATTATGACGACTGGCACAAGGTCAAGGTCGTGCATTGCGGCCTGGAGACCGCATTCCATCAGGTGCCGGCTGCACCGATACCGGAAGCGCCGCGCGTCGTCTGTGTCGGCCGCCTGTGCGAACAGAAAGGCCAACTGCTGCTGGTCAATGCCATCAGCAAACTGCGCAAGCGTGGCGTGGCGATCGAACTCGTACTGGCCGGCGACGGCGAGATGCGCGGCGAGATCGAGGATTGCATCGAGCAGCTGAAATTGCAGGATTGCGTCAGCATCACCGGCTGGATCAGCAGCGACCAGGTCCGCGACCACATCCTTAACGCCCGTGCGCTGGTGCTGCCGAGTTTCGCCGAGGGCCTGCCGGTCGTCATCATGGAATCCATGGCATTGCGCCGTCCGGTACTCACCACCTATGTGGCGGGCATCCCCGAGCTGGTGCGGCCGGGTGAGGGCGGCTGGCTGTTCCCGGCGGGCGATATCGACGCGCTGGCAGCCGCCTTGGACGAGTTCCTCGCCGTGCCGCATGAGATGCTGGAACGCATGGGCGAATCGGCCCATGTCCGCGTACTGAAGAACCACTCGATCGACGTCGAAGCCGGCAAGCTGGCGCAACTCATCCTGGCGGCCGTGCCGCAGAGCCCGATGTTCGTCGATACCGTGCCCAAGGAATGCGTATGATCGTCGTCGAATTGCTTTTCCTGCTGGTGGCGCTGGTGCTGCTGGTGCCCGTGCTGGTGTTCGCGCTGCAGATCGTGCTGGCCATGCCGGTCTTCGGCAAGCGCAAGGCCAAATATGCCTTGCACCAGACCCAGCGGCCTTCTATCGCCGTGCTGGTGCCGGCGCACAATGAAGGGGTCGGCATCGTGCCGACGCTGGACGTGATCCGTGCGCAGATGAAAGACGGTGATCGCCTACTGGTGGTCGCCGACAATTGTAGCGACGACACCGCGCAGGTCGCCGCCGCCTCGGGCGCCGAAGTCATCGAGCGCAACGACAGCGCGCATCGCGGCAAAGGCTATGCGCTGGATTACGGCGTGCGCTATCTCGAATATTCCCCGCCGGACGTGCTCGTCATCGTCGATGCCGACTGCATGGTGCACGGCAGTGGCGAGGGCGGTGGCCTGGAGACATTGGCCTATCGCTGCGTCGAGCGACAGCGGCCGATCCAGGCCTTGTACCTGATGTTCTCGCCGGAAGGCGCGGGCCTGAAGACCAAGGTCGCCGAATTCGCCTGGGCGGTGAAGAACTGGGCGCGTGCTGTCGGTTATGCCCGCCTGGGCTTGCCTTGTCAGCTCATGGGCACCGGCATGGCCTTTCCCTGGGCCATGATCCAGCGTGCCGAACTGGCGAGCGGGCATATCGTCGAGGACCTCAAGCTCGGGCTCGATTTTGCCGCCGCCGGCGCAGCGCCGCAGCTCTGCACCGAAGCGCTGGTCACCAGCGTGTTCCCGACCAATGCTGAAG